>VRUF01000026.1:8564-18968 GCA_019456245.1 Planctomycetota bacterium
CGAGATCCTTCGGCTTCCATCCTTCGCCAAGGCTACGGAGGACGGGTCGCTCAGGATGACATATAATTCGCTCAGGATGACAGATAATATGAGGTGTTTATGAATACTTTTCGGTATTTGAAGAATGTTGCTACGCTTGAGCTTTTTGTCGATAAGTGTATCGGGTGCGGGATGTGTAAAGTTGTTTGTCCGCATGGGGTTTTTGTTGTCGAAGAGGGTAAGGCGCGGATTGTCGATAAGGATCTTTGTATGGAGTGCGGGGCGTGTGCTGTGAATTGTCCGGTTGAGGCAATTGCGGTTAAGTCCGGGGTGGGGTGTGTGGCGGCAGTGATAAAGGGAGCGATTTTGGGGACCGAGCCTACTTGTGACTGCAATTGCGGGTGAGGCAGGGCCTGATTGTAGACATTGAATATCCAGACTATTTTTGAGGGTTTTTTTGGGGAGTTGTTGTTGACATTGCGATTTTCTGGTGTAAAATCTTCTCCATAAAGGATTTGTGGGGGTTGGTATGGCTGTTAAGTGAAAGGGATTGAGCTATGGCTAAACTGACACTTTCGTCTTATATTCGCGAAAATCTGGATAATATCAACGATTCAAGCGATCCCGGGCCTTATGTTACGATCTCTCGTCAGTTCGGTTGTGACGGGTATGCTTTGGGTGATTGTCTGCTTGAAAAGATCAACAGCCGTGAGGATGTAGATGGGTGGAGGCTTTATAAGAAGGAAATCCTTAAGCAGCTTGCCGAGGATACGGGGCTTGCTGAGGAAGTTATCGAGAAGGAACGGGTTGCCAAGCCTAGTCTGCTGAAGGAGTTTTTTCGGGGGGTTCGTCGCAATAACATTCCAGGCGGTTACGAAATACGTAATAAAATAACGCTGATGGTGCGTACCGTGGCGTTTGAGGGGCATGCAATAATCATCGGGCAGGGGGGGACGGCGGCGACTGCCGATCTTGAGGGTGGACTTAGCGTTCGGTTCGAGGCGCCGAAGGATTGGCGGATAATCCGTGTAAGCAGGCGCGACAATCTTACTAAAGCTCAGGCTGCTGCGCGGCTTGAGGCTGTGGAGAAAGAACGGGTACATCTACGCGCAATATATGAAGAAAAAAACCCCTGTGAGCCTGCATTTAATCTTTTAATCGATAATTCTATGTTCAATATTGAGCAGGCGGCCGATATTATTGTTGGTGCTATGGAGTTAAAAGGGCTGCTGAAAAGTAAGTAAATAAGGCGGTTTAAACGGCTTTCAGTCGCGGTATGGCAGTTTTGCCGGGTTTTGTGTACGAAAATGTCAGGGTATTGTGAATAATATTCTTTGGAAATTATAGTAGATTTTGCAAACGAAAGCGTTATAGTTGGTAGCTTTAGAATTTTGGGAAGATATTGCGATGGAACTAATTAAACAGATCAGAAAAGCTGAGCAGGAAGCTAAAGAGATAATCGAAAAGGCTAAGGTCGATGCCGTGCAAATGGGCGAGTCCTGGGCCGTTAAACGCAGCGAAGATCTTGGCAAGGCTGAAGATGAGCGCAAGGCTGCGATCTTAAAAGCAGTGGCGAAGGCGGAAGAAGCCGGGGCTGCGGAAGTTGAAGCGTTGATGTCGCAAGGCGAGCAGACTAGAAACGATATAGCGAATAAGGCACGGACGAAGATCGATTCGGCTGTGGAGAAAGTCGTGAAGTCGATCGCAAAAACGTAATTTAAAAATCAAAATTGTGGATTCGGCCGTTGGCCGAGGCAGATTTTGTGGTGTGAGATTTAGGGTTAGCATTATATGGCTATTGCCGAGATGAAAAAAGTTATGATCGCCAGCCATCGCAGCGAGGCTGAAGATCTTCTTGATGCATTGCAGCAGGCGGGAATAGTCCAGATACTCGATGCCGAACGGGCAATGGTCAGTAAGGAATGGCCCGAACTTTGTGTTGAAAGCAAGCGGCCGCGCGATCTTTCTGAAATGGTATCGCGTCTTGATAAGGCTGTTACTTTTCTTAAGGAATATGCTACAGATAAGGATGACACGTCGGTGTTTCGTCCTTTGGTTGAGGTAGATTCGAAAAAGTATAAGGAAGTGGTAAGCGGAGATAGTGCGGAGAAGCTGCTTGTAGAGACCGAATCTGTATCAACAGCGATCGAGCAGTTTGGTACTTCTAAAGAGAATGTCCTTGGCGTTCTTGCCGGGCTCGAACCTTGGAAGGATATGACCGATGCTGTAGAGTACCTCGTCGATTTCGGTAGTACAAGCTGTATCACCGGTCTCTTGCCGGAACAGAATTATGAGGAGATTGTAGAAAAGCTTGTCGAGCTTTGCGGAGCAATCGAAGTTGTTGGCACGCGAGGCAATATGCAGGCTTGTATTGTGGTATGTATGAAGGAGGACAAGGGTGATGTTCAGAAATTGCTGAGGGGCGGGGATTTCGAGGTTGTCAGCTTTGAGAGGATGAAAGGGACGGTCGCCGAATTGCTGGAAAGCCGCAGAGATGAGCTTTCAGACATCGAGAGCAAACTGGCAGCGGCCAATGAAAAATCTGTTGAACTGGCCCGTGAAAGGCTTAGCCTGCAGATATATTTCGATCATTGTCAGAACCTGTTGACGCGTGAAGATACGCGGACAAGCGTTCCTGCCACGGAGAATACGGTTCTGCTGGAGGGATGGGTCAAGAAAAAGGACTATAGCAAGCTGGAGAAGCTTATTGGTAAGTTCAGTGCGTCGAGCGTTTCGGAAATGGAGATCGCCGAGGGCGAAGAGGTGCCGGTTGAGATAGATAATCCGAGTGCCGTAAGGCCCTTTGAGGCTATTACGCGACTTTACGGTATGCCGAGCGCTAAAGATGTTGACCCGACTGTATTTTTGGCTCCGTTCTTTGCGTTGTTCTTCGGGCTTTGTCTTACCGATGCCGCTTACGGACTGATCATGCTGGGTCTTCTCTGGTGGATGTTTAAAAAGATGCAGGGGGACAAAGGTTTTCTTTGGCTGTTTATTACATGTGCGGCGGTTACTGTGGTGGCAGGTGCCCTAACAGGCAGTTGGTTCGGCAATGCTGTCGTTGAATTGGTCGGTGAGGGCAGCGGGCTGGACGAGTTACGCAAGAGTATAATGTTGTTTGACCCGATGGAAGACCCGATGACGTTTTTCATGCTGTCGCTTGGGCTGGGTTATTTCCAGATTCTTTGCGGGCTTGTTATTGCGTTTTGCAATAACCTGAAAAATAAAGATTACGCGACGGCGATATTCGGGCAGCTTACGTGGTTGATATTCCTGAATTCACTGCTTATATTCGGTCTTAGCAAAGGCGGATTGATTCCGGCAGTGTTTGGCAAACCTTGTGCAATACTGGCGATCATACAGGCTGTGCTTATTTTCCTGTTTACCGAACGCAAGTCGGGGATGGCAGGCAGGATCGGCGGCGGAGTTTTTGCTTTGTTCGGAGCGGTATTCTATTTTGGCGATATTTTGAGTTATGTGCGTCTGATGGCTCTGGGTATGGTAACGGCTGGTCTGGGTATGGCTGTTAACATTCTTGTTAAACTGGTTATGGAAGTTCCTTATGTTGGTTTTATTCTGGGAGCTTTGTTGTTTGTTGTTGGGCATCTGTTTAATCTTGCGATGTCAACGCTTAGCTCTTTCGTTCACAGTTTGAGACTTCAGTTTGTTGAGTTTTTCCCGAAGTTCCTTGAAGGGGGCGGCAAGGATTTTGTTCCGCTTAAAAAGAATTATAAACATGTATTAGTTAATACCAAAAAAGATAATTAGCAGCAGTAAAAATTTTAGAGAAAGGTTTTAAAATGGATTACGCAATCGCAATTGCTTTGGCAGGTGCAGCTTTGGCAACGTTTATGACGGGTATTGGTTCTTCGATCGGGCTTGGAATCGCAGGCAGAGCCGCGACCGGGGTTCTCAGCGAAAAACCCGAAAGGTATGGTCTTATGACGATCCTTGTGGTTTTGCCCAGTACGCAGGGCATTTACGGTTTTGTGATCGGCCTTTTTGTTCTGCTTAAGCTGGACATGTTCGGTGAAGGTGTTGAGGCTATCACGGTTGCACAGGGCTGTCAGATATTCGCAGCGTGTTTGCCGGTTGCAATCGCTGGTATGTTCAGTGCTATTCACCAAGGCAAAACCTGTGCCGGCGGTATCCTGATGGCAGCTAAGAGACCTGAAATGGGTGTCAAAGCTGGTGTCGTATATGCAGCACTGGTTGAGTTCTACGCGATTCTTGGTTTCCTTATCTCACTTCTTGCAGTGATGATGGGTATCCAGATCGGCTAAACTTTACCTAATCTATATAAACTTAACATCATTTAGGCAGGAAAGCTATGGATTCTGCACAGGTAGTTGAAAAGATATTGTCCGAGGCCCAGGCCGAGGCTGACAGGATACTTTCGGAAGCTAAAGAGAAGGTGGCGGCCGAGGAGTCTTCGCTTGAAAGTACGTTAGCCGATTACCGCAAGGAGAGCGAATCGCTTGCGGCGGCGGCTGGGGCAGAGAAGAAGTCGCGTATGCTCGCTAACGGCAGGATGGAACTTCGCAAGGAGGAGCTTTTTGTGAAACAGGGGCTTCTTGACGAGGTTTTTGCAAAGGCCGGCGAGCAGGTAATCGCTCTTAGCGATGAATCATATTGCAAGCTTATGGAATCGCTTTTGGTTAAAGCGGTCGAAACCGGCAATGAAGAAGTTGTTGTCGGTAAGAACGAAAGCCGTCTGGATGGAGGTTTTGTTAAACGAGTGAACCGCAATCTTGGGCCCGGATTTAAAGGCAACCTGCAGCTTGCCCAGGACCGCTGCGATATCAGCGGAGGTTTTATTCTTCGGCGCGGTAAGGTGCAAACTAATGTCAGCGTTGAAGTGCTTATCTCTGAGGCACGTCAAGAGCTTGAGATGGAGCTTGCAGCAACGTTGTTTGAAAATGTCTAATGATTAATGAAGGAAACGGCCTGACGGCCGAGACATTATTATTAAAATATAACTACTGCGTAACACCTTTAATTTTATTGGAAGTATGATAAAAGCATGAGTGAAGTTAACGAACAGGCAGTGATAGATTTCTATTGTTATCCGCCATTGGGTAGCGAAGATTGGCGCTACGCGTTTGCCACTGCACGTGCCAGGGTACTCGAAAGCATGATGCTGACTCGCGGGGTGCTTGTTGACATTGCCAATGCAGCGACGTACGAGGATGCATTGGAACTTCTTAACGGCAGTGATTATGCGATGAGCGGGGGGGCGAACTTTTCGGAAGTTGAAACGATGCTGCTTGCCAGGCGAAGCGAGGCGAGAAATTTGTTCGTCGAACTTATAGAGGATGAGGAACTGATCGAACTTCTTCGTGCTCGTGAGGATTTTGCCAACATGCGGCTTGCCGTAAGGCGTGTTGTGACGGAACGTCCTATCGGAAGCGATTACAGCGACGAAGGAAGTGTTGCTGCAGAGGAGTTTGAAGAGATATTCGAGCAGGAGAACTACGAAAGATTCCCGCAGTATTTGCAGGAAGCAGTCGAAGAGGCCGTACTGGGTTATTACGAGGCCAAAGACATTCGCAAGATCGACTATGGCATTGACCGTGTTCAGGCTCAGTATAAACTTAGGAAGGCAAAGGAACTTGGCAGTGTGTTTCTTGAATCGTTTTTCCGTATTCAGAACGATCTTACGAATATCCGGACGATGCTTCGTCTGAAGCTTGCCGACCGCGATGAAAAAAGTCTGTTTCTTCTTCCAGGTTTCGTCGGGCATGACAGGCTTATCCACGCCCTTGATATCGGGTACGAGGCGTTGGCACCTTTGTTCTTTTCGACACCTTACCATGATATTGTCGAAGGGGGAGTGAGCTATCTGACGAGCGAAAATTCGTTCCTGGTGCTCGAGAAGCTTTGCGAAGAATACGTTGTCGGTTTTTTGAGAAGCGCTTTGTTAATCAGCAGCGGAGTACAACCGGTGATTGCTTATTTTCTGCTCAAGGAGATAGAGATACGTACGGTTCGTATGCTTTTGTCTGGTAAGAATAACGGGCTTGATGCGAAGATGCTTCGTGATCGGCTTTGTCAGGCATAGTCTAGTTTATAGTTTTTAGTTATTAATTTTTAGTTGTGGATTCGCCTTCGGCGATACAATTTAATTTGAGGCTTTTATGGAAAGTAAGGTTGCTGTTTTAGGTGGGACCGATTTTGTTATGGCGTTTTCTGCGCTTGGTCTCGATGCGTTTGCAGTTGAAGCAAATGCCGAGTCAGTTCAGGAAGGCGCAGCAGATATCCTTAAGCAGCGTTACGGTCTGGTTGTTGTGGCAGAAAATGTGGCGGAATATGCTGATGAGGTTTTCGGTGAGACGGTGCGTGATGCAACACCGTGTGTTGTTATCGTCCCGTTCCTTACGGAATCGCAAGGTATTGCGACAAAGGCATTGGGTCGTACGCTTAAGATTGCGACTGGTATAGATATATTGGCGAACTAGCAGAGTTGTATTTAAAAACTTGTATAAATAAGGTTAGTTATGAGCGAGAATATTAGCGGTAAGATAGTTAAAGTTGCAGGGCCGGTTGTGGTTGCCGAAGAAATGGGCGGTTCGCGGATGTATGATGTTGTCCGTGTGGGCGAAGAAAACCTGATCGGTGAGATCGTGGAACTTCACGGTGACTGCGCAAGTATCCAGGTTTATGAGGATACGGTTGGTATTGGTCCGGGCGAAAAGGTGGTAAACACCGGTGCTCCTCTAAGTGTTGAGCTTGGTCCTGGTTTAATATCGAGTATTTATGACGGTATCCAGCGGCCTTTGGATCAGCTTTATGATTTGCAGGGCAGCTATATCAAGCGTGGAAGTGCGATTCCAGGTCTAAACCGCGAGACGAAGTGGGAGTTTAAGCCGACGATCGAAAACGGTACGAAGGTTTTCGGCGGCGACATTGTCGGCGAGGTGCAGGAGTCTACTCTTCTATTGCACAAGATAATGGTTCCCGCAGGTGTTACAGGTACTGTCGAAGGTTTAAATGCCGGTTCGTTTACTGTCGAGGAGGTTATCGGCAATGTTGTCGGTGATGATGGCAATAGAACCGAGCTTAAGCTTATGCAGAAATGGGCGGTTCGTACTCCTCGCATGAGTAAGAAACGTCTTGCTCCTAACGAAATTCTGGTGACCGGTCAGCGTGTTGTCGATGCGTTTTTCCCGATCGCAAAAGGCGGTACGGCATGTGTTCCGGGTCCTTTCGGTACGGGTAAGACGGTAGTGCAGCATCAGCTTGCCAAGTGGGTCAACGCCGATGTTGTTGTTTATGTCGGATGCGGCGAACGCGGTAATGAGATGACCGATGTACTGATGGAGTTTCCGGAATTGATAGACCCGCATAGCGGCGAGCCTTTGATGAAGCGTGTTGTGCTTTTGGCGAATACTTCCGATATGCCGGTGGCGGCTCGCGAGGCATCCGTTTATACGGGTATTACAATCGCGGAGTATTTCCGTGATATGGGTTATTCTGTCGCATTGATGGCCGACAGTACGAGCCGTTGGGCAGAGGCAATGCGAGAAATTTCGACTCGTCTTGAAGAGATGCCCGCCGAGGAAGGTTATCCTGCGTATCTCGGTGCAAGGATCGCATCGTTCTATGAAAGAGCCGGCAGGGTCGTTTGTACAGGTTCGCCGAATCGCGAAGGGGCACTTTCGATCATTGGCGCTGTTAGCCCTCCGGGCGGAGACCTTTCGGACTCGGTTGTGCAGGCGACGCTGCATGTTGTTAAGGTGTTCTGGTCACTTCAGGGACGTCTTGCCCAGCAGAGGCATTTTCCGGCGATCGACTGGCTGACGAGCTATTCGTTCTATAAGCAATACCTTAAGGACGTGTTTGAGGATGTGGATAAGGGCGAGGAGATGGCGAAGATGTCGCAGCTGTCGATGATCCTGCTTGAGCAGGAAGCCGAGCTTGCCGAAATCGTTCGTCTTGTCGGTGCCGAATCGATATCGGCTAAGGATCGTATGGTGCTTGAGACGTGCAAGAGCATTCGCGAGGATTTTTTGCATCAGAACGCGTTCCATAAGGTCGATACGCATACCTCGATAGATAAGCAGTATGAGATACTGAAGTCTATTCTGCATCTCCATGAGCAGGGTCTTGCGGCGATTAAACGCGGTGTTGAGGCGAGCGAGATTTTTGCACTTAAGGTTCGTGAAGAGATCGCCCGGAGCAGTTTTATTCCTGAAAAAGAACTTGCCAAGGTGGCAGGTATAAGAGATACGATCGATGTGCAGATGAAAGCGCTTTCAAGTTAAATCAAAGATCAAAAATTAAAATGCAAAATTGTGGTTTCGCCTTCCGCCGTCGCTAAAGCTATGGCGGGACAGGTCGGCGAGGCTGTTTTATAAAAAATCAATTAGATTGGCAGTTGTTTTATACGCGGGAGTTTGCGATGCTTAAAGAGTATCAGACAGTTAGTGAGATTTACGGCCCCTTGATGCTTGTCGAAGGTGTTGAAGGTGCCAAGTACGGTGAGATCGTTGATATTGAGATTGGCGACGGTTCTATGCGTCACGGTCAGATTCTTCAGGTGGATCGTGATAAGGTGATGGTTCAGATATTCGAAGGTACCGAAGGTATCGACGCCGAGAATACCAAGGTTCGTTTTCTTGGCAAGCCTATGGAGTTCGGGGTTTCGCCTGATATTCTCGGCAGGGTGTTTGACGGTATTGGTAAGCCCAAGGACGGCGGTCCGGCTGTGATCGCTAAGAAACGAATGAATATCAATGGTAATCCTATCAATCCGTATGCGAGGAATTTTCCGAACCAATTTATCCAGACGGGTATTTCGACTATCGACGGTTTGAACCCGCTTGTCCGGGGTCAGAAACTTCCGATTTTTTCCGGTGCCGGTCTGCCTCATGACGAGATAACGGCGCAGCTTGCACGGCAGGCGACGGTTCGGGGCGAAGGTGAGAGCTTTGCGGTGGTGTTTGCGGCAATGGGTATTACTTTCGAGGCTGCACAGTTCTTTATCGACGACCTAACCGATACGGGCGCAATCGAGCGTGCTGTTATGTTTATCAATCTTGCGAATGACCCGGCTATCGAGCGAATTGCAACTCCGCGGATGGCACTTACGGCGGCGGAGTATCTTGCGTTTGAAGAAGGTATGCAGGTGCTTGTCATACTTAACGATATGACGAACTATTGCGAGGCTTTGCGTGAGATCAGTGCCGCGCGAAAAGAGGTTCCAGGCCGTCGCGGTTATCCTGGTTATTTGTATACTGACCTTGCGACGATCTATGAGCGTGCCGGCCGTTTGAAAGGCAAAGACGGGTCGATCACGATGATTCCAGTGCTTACAATGCCTGAAGATGACAAGACTCACCCGGTGCCGGACCTTACCGGTTATATTACCGAGGGTCAGATCATTATGAGCAGGGCATTGCATCGTAAGTCAATTTCGCCGCCTGTGGATGTTTTGCCGTCTCTGTCGCGACTTAAGGACAAGGGTATCGGCGAGGACAAAACCCGTGAGGATCATGCGGATCTTTATAACCAGCTTTATGCGGCGTATGCCCGGGGTAAGGAAGCACAGGAGCTGGCGACGATTCTTGGTGAGGCGGCACTTTCGCCTGAGGATCAGAAGTATATGAAGTTTGCCGATGAGTTCGAGGCACGTTATATTTCTCAGGGATATTATGAGAATCGTACGATCGAGGTTACGCTTGATCTTGGTTGGGAATTGCTGAGCATGTTTGACGATTCGGAACTTAAACGTATCGATGTTGAACTGATTAAGAAGTACATGCCGAAGTTCAGGAAATAGGTATTAAGTATGCTTGAGAATGTTAATGCAACTCGAATGGAGCAGCTTCGGCTTAAGCGTCGTGTTGAGCTTGCCAGCCGCGGTCATCGTTTGCTTAGTCAGAAGCGCGATGAGATAAGCCGTCAGCTTGTTAAGGTGGCGTCGGCGATCAAGCCTCTTCGTGTTCGTGTTGAGAAGGAACTTCTTGAGACGACGCGGCGTTTCATGATGGCTCGTGCGACGATGGAGCCTGAGGATATGCGTGCGGCGATCGATGTTCCTACTAAAAAGTTCAGCCTTGCGATAAAGTTTGCGTCCATTATGAGCGTTCGTGTTCCTGAACTTACGAAAGAGATATCGGGCGAAATAATGTGCTACGGTTTTTCGTCGACGAGCGGTGAGCTTGATGTTGCACTTCGTGCCCTTGAGCGAGCGTTTGACAGCCTTATCGAACTTGGAGAAAAAGAAAAGCAGGCGCAGCTTCTTGCGACCGAACTGATGAGCACCCGCCGCCGTGTGAATGTGCTTGAGCACGTCGTCATACCCGAACTTGGCGAGACGATCAAGTATATAGTCAGTAAACTTGGGGAAGCAGAGCGGGATAATACCAGCCGGCTTATGAAGATAGCCGACATTATCAGAGCGTAACTCCTTTTCGGTGCTGG
>VRUF01000256.1:0-3550 GCA_019456245.1 Planctomycetota bacterium
CCTTCCCATCGGCGCCGAACTCCTCGCGATAACCGCAGCAGTCGCAACCGCCCACGCCATAACACAATCAACCAAAATAATCGCAAAGATCAAATGGCCAAACGACATAATCCTAAACGGCAAAAAAGTCGCCGGAATCCTCCTCGAATCCCGAATAATTGACAACAAACCCGTCTACGTCGTCGGCATAGGAATAAACTGCTCCCAGCCGACCTCATTCTTCGAAAACAAAAAACTCCAGATGCCCGCAACAAGCATAGACATCGAAACCGCCTCACACATCGACAGAAACAAACTAGCCACAAACCTCATAAACGCCTTCTACGAACAGCTCAAAAACGCTGCCGTCCGCCCAAACAACATAATAGACGCATGGCGAAGCCTCTCAACCCAGCTAGGCCGCAGAATAACCGTAAAATACGACAAAAAAAACTTCACCGGAAACTGTATCGGCGTCGACCCGGTAGAGGGACTGATCCTCCAACTCGAAAAAGGCTCAGTAAGAATGTTCCACGCCGCACAAACAAGGATAGTAAAACACACGTAGAGACCAAATGACTATCGAGAAAAAACTGATAACCAAAACCCCCAAACTGGCAGTCTACGATTGCGGCAAAACAAAATACCAACCCGCACTGGAGATGCAGCTCAACCTCGTCGAAAAAAGAATCGCAAACGAAATCCCAAACACCGTCCTCCTGCTCGAACACTACCCCACAATAACACTCGGCGCAAACAAAAACGATAACAAGCTATTACAAACACGCCAAAAAATCGCCGAAAAAAACATAGACCTCGTCGAAGTTAGAAGAGGCGGCGGAACAACCGCCCACAATCCCGGCCAGATAGTCATCTATCCCGTTATCTCACTAACCTCTCTGGACCTCGGCATAAGCGAATACGTCCGCCAACTCGAAACCATAGGTATTGAATTATTAAACACACTCTCCATCTCCGCCCAAAGGCTAAAAGGAAAACCCGGCCTTTGGCACAACGAAAAAAAAATCGCCTCCATAGGCGTCAAGGTTAAAAAACACGTAACATACCACGGCATGGCAATTAACATCTCAAACGATCTCGACATCTTCAAAAACATAGTCCCCTGCGGAATCAAAGACGTCCGCATGACTTCCGTCCAAAACGAAACGCAAACAGCCATCGACATCGCCAATGTAAAGCAAACAATTTCCGAAATTGTAACGAGGCTCTGGGCATGAAAAACAACGGCAAACTACCCCCATGGCTAAAACGTCGCCTCCCTGCCAACGACGCATACGATCACACACACCACGTAATTGGCTCGCTCGGTATCGAAACCATATGCACAAACGCAAACTGCCCGAACAAGGGCCTCTGCTGGGAAGCTTCAACAGCAACAGTTCTAATTCTCGGCAACATCTGCACCAGAAACTGCAAATTCTGCTCCGTAGCCCACGGAAAACCAGCCCCACCGGATCCGACAGAACCCAAAAAAGTCGCAGCCATGGCAAAACAAATGTCCCTCAAATACCTCGTAATAACAAGCGTAGACAGAGACGACCTCCAAAACGGCGGCGCAGAGCAATTCGCCGGCGTAGTAACTAAATGCAGAGAAGAAAATCCCAACCTCAAATTCGAACTCCTTGTCCCCGACTTTAAAAACTGCCAGGACAAAGCAATAAGCATCCTCGCAAAAGCAATGCCATTCGTCTTCGGCCACAACATAGAAACAGTACCCCCACTATACCCGATAGCCAGACCGGGCGGAGACTACAAAATCTCCTTAAAACTCCTCGAAAAAGTAAAATCAGCCTACACAGACGTAACAACAAAATCATCGATAATGCTAGGCCTTGGCGAAAAGGAAAAAGACGTAATACAATCCCTCAAAGACCTGCGAAACGTAAATTGCGACCGGATAGCAATAGGCCAGTACCTAAGACCAACAAAGCAATCCCTCGAAGTAATTGAATACATCGAACCCGAAAAATTCGACTGGTGGAAGCAAAAAGCATACGACCTGGGCTTCAAATGGGTAATGTCATCGCCATTTACTAGAAGCTCATACAACGCCCATCTGCAAAACACCGAGTAAATCTGGCCTTTTACAACATTTTTTGTCCCGATAATACCTCGCCGCATCAAAGATAACCGGCGATTTCAACAAAACACTACCGGTAATAACCCGCCTGACCGGTCGAACTCCCAATCCGATCTAAGCTTATTATTTGGTTTTGTAGTAATTATTTCTTATGTTTTACTCGGTGAAAGATGCATTGAAAAGATATTGGTCACCAAGGCGATGATACATCGGAAAAAGGGGAAATAAAATGGAAGTACATAGAAATGAAGCGAGTCTATCGAGTGGCATATTGGCTGCTCATGGCACTTACGAAAAAAACGCAGAATTAAAAGAGGCAGCACCGTCAGGGCTCGCAAGTAATACCATTAACATTCCCGACGATGACGCAGCAGTCGCAGATATCCAATATCCCATTAGCCTCAGAATGACAAAAACCCAACAGGACGTCACCGGCAGCGACTATACACAAACCAAAATATCGACTTGTCCGATAACAATGCCACTGTCGAGAAAAAGATTTCTACGGAAGAATCAGGAATTTTGAAGAAAATCAAAGAGTCAATAGAAAAATGAACTCCTCTGGTGATGATAAAAAGATTATTACGGAAGACTCAGAACTTTTGAAGAAAATCAAAGAGATGATAGAAAGAATGAACTCATCTAATGTTGAGAAAAAAATTATTACGGAAGACTCAGAACTTTTGAAAAAACTCAAAGAGATGATAGACGCAATTAACTCATCAGAATGGTCTCTCGCCGGCATCCGTGAACTCATAGATAAATTTTCAACAACCAACCAGTTTGATCTTCAGGCAATCCAAGGCGTTGAGCAAAACGTGAAAAGGCAAAACATGAATTTGGAAATAGGAGCTTTTTCGCTTGCCCGTACCATGGCAAAGGCTCATAAAGCATTATTGAATCAGGTCAACACAAACTCTGATACGGCTGCAGGACTTTTGGAGTTTCTGGATAAACAGGAAGAGGGCGAAGAAAAAATAGCAACGAAAACCACACTTGAAGAATTGAACGCTAATAAATACAACACGCCCCACACCACCGATCCCAACACAAAAAATTCGCTGAACATAGAAGCCTAGTGCTTTGTCCGTGCTTTTCAAAACAGTCCCACAACAACCGCAAGCGAAACCGCACTCAGCACCGAACTAATAACAACGATCCGCGCAGCCAATGGCCCGTCCCCGCCAAGCTCCTCAGTTAAAACAAAAGACGCAATCGCCGTAGGACATGCAAGCATTATCAATGCGATCCGCAGTTCCCCTCCGCCCAATCCGACAAAACCCGCCACAAAAAATCCCGCCAAAGGTGAAACAACGATCTTGATAATCGATGCAGACAATGCAACACCAACTCCCTCCGTCACATGCTTGCGCTCTGCAAGCGTCGCACCGATCCCCAACAATGCCAAAGGCAGCGCCATCTGACCCACCGCCGACAAACTACGCGATACCGCAACCGGCATAGAAGCAA
>VRUF01000256.1:3560-3795 GCA_019456245.1 Planctomycetota bacterium
TCGACGATCAACCTGATGCCTGCTGACAAGCAAAACCGCAACACAAACAACATTATAAACCGGAACGATCAAGGCAAGCGTAAGCACTGCCACAGCCCCCATCTCCGCGGCATCCGCCTCGCCGTCAAAACTGTACATCACCACAGCCAGCCCGACAAAAGCAAGATTACCACGAAACGCACCCTGCACATAAGTCCCCCAACCGCTAACAGGAACACGCATGACCCACGAAGCC
>VRUF01000257.1 GCA_019456245.1 Planctomycetota bacterium
AAGAAGTAGATAGGCCAGCCCCTAGGCCATATATCATATCTATAAGCACACTGTCAAATACCCCACCCAAGTCTTTCGAGATATTAGTTGTAGTAATAAATATTATTTGTGGTAATTTTATGAGTGCACCACAATATATAGTTGGCTGCATACATACTTGTGTGGTCAAAATTTGACCTGCTCGCTTGGGCGAGCGCAAAAGAAAAGGCCCCCATTGCTGAGGGCCGAGGGTTTACTTCCTTACGATTGCTGAGGGCCAGCTTTGTTCCCACTCCCAGAGGGCTACAGAATGGAGCCTGACTACTCCAATATGGGTATACTTCCCACTTTTTTGTAGCCCTTTTGCGGTACCTATAGCATCTTCCTCGTAGTATACCCTTTTTTCTATGTCAGGGGCACGAGCACTAGTTCTACTATAGGCATAGACTAGAAAACCCATAGACATGATCTTCTCCAGCGAAAAGGGGCCTACCTGGCCCCGGTTGAGTTCAGTCCATGTCCTTGAGCAATTCCATGAGCGCCTCGCGCTCCTGCTTGCTCATCTTCGCCGCAGCATTGAGCACCTTCTGCGCTGGGTCAGCCTTCTGGCGGGTTTGATCCAGCATGTCTCGAACCGACCACTTGCGATCCTGCCAAACGTCGGCATTCATCTTGTCTTTGGCTTTGCGCCACATGCTTTGAACGTCAATCCGGAGCGAACGGGTGGCGAGGATCCAAGCCTCCTCCTCGGTGACAGCATGGAAGTCGAAATGCTGCTCGAGGTTGTATCGCGGCGTATCTTTCTCGCCATTTGGCTTGACCGAGAAAACCACGGTCACGATATCGGCTTCGATACTCGTTTTGAGTGTGGCTTGCGCATCCGCAGCCATAGGTTGTAGCTTATTCATTGCAATCTCCAGTGGTAGTTGCTTGCCGTGCGGGATTGCCCGGCAAACCTAGGATCATATTCACAGTGAGAAACAGCCAGTCTAGGTCGTGCCCCATACATGGGGATTGTGCAGTGCACTATCAATTCACATTCCCGTGATCAATTGTTACAATGTGGAACCGTTCCAAGCTACGCCGCTCGTTGTTGTTAGCTAATTAGCTCATTAGCTGGCGCCGGCCGCCCCCCCCCCCTTCACTCTTCTCCTTTCCTTTTTGGAACCTCTCTCCAGAATATCAAAGTTTCAAACTACCCTAGTATATACAACTCCAAGAGCGGAACCAAGGTTTGTAAAAAGCCGGTTGGGTTACATGGGAAGGGCGTTTATAATGGGGCATGGGGTTAGATAGGTTAAGGGAAAGCGCTCCAGAGAGCGGGGTTAAGAGTCTGTGGGAGAGGGAGCTCTCGGCAGAGGTTCAAACTGTGTTTGAGAAGATCCAGGAGGCTTTGGGTAAGGACAAAGAAACTAATGCCTTACGATCCAGTTAAAGAACATGAAGAAAACCAGCTCTTGCGGGAGCTTCATCGTAAGCAATACGATCCACAAGTTTATCAATTTGAAAAGATTATAGGCCGGAGAACCAAGACAGGGGAGCTTAAGCTCCGCAGATTAAAGCCCCTCCACAGACAAATGATAGCTATGCATATAGGTTGCTTCAGCAACCGAGATATAGCTTTCCAGATGAATGTAGATGAGATCACAGTGTCTCGGGTTATCCGAGACCCCTTGTCTCAAGAAATAATTAGTGTATACGCAAATGGTATAGATGCCGAGCTGGAAGCCTTACTCCCTCTGGGTGTTGATGTACTTCGTAAATCTCTCTTAAGTGATAGTGCAAAAATCGCCCTGCAAGGTGCAGACAAGCTCTTTAGAGCTCTGGGCAAGTTCAACCATACTGGAGACGAAGAGAAAAGAGAAACCGCGGAAGATGTTATCCAGAGAGCTCTGGGTATAGCTCAGGGTTCTGTGGATATTGTGAAAGAGATAACCCGAAGAGAAAGACCTCAGGCTCTAGAGATAGATTTTGAAAGGGTAAGTGATGGCGACGATAGCAATAGTTCCGACAAAGCACTCGAGAGGCGTTCATAGTTGGCTTTGGGATGCTATGGGAGATGCGGACGTTGGGGATGCTTTGGACCCTGATGGAGGAGGTCCGGCTTTTGCAGATAAAACGGTGCAGATTGAGGCAGTTGCCTATGGCTCGGCAACTATTGTCATCCAGGGATCAAATGATGGGACTAATTGGTTCACTCTAACCAATCCCAACAACGATGATCTTTCTTTCACGGTAGGCGATCAGTTAGAAGCCATCCTGGAAAATCCACTTTACATAAGGCCTAGTACTTCTGGTGGGACGGGAACTGATATAAATGTAATCATCTCGGGTCGTGCAATCCTACAACTGAGGTAAATGCTATGGAAGACATGACGGTTAAAGAAGCAGCTTCTGTTCTCTCTGGAGTCGTTCACAACCTTCGGGCAGCTAAACGATTAGAGAGTGCATTGAAAGTTGTTGAGGGCCTTGAAGGGTTGGTTAAGGAAGCTGAGCTTAAAAAGACAAAACTTTCAGAGGAACTTCAGAAGCTAAGCTCCAGGATCGAAGTTGTAACTGGAGAGATTGAAAGGGAGGAAGCCCGAAGAGAAACTGCATTGGCTGAAACCGGGCGGCTTAAGACAGAAGCCCAAGCTGATTTGCAGAGGGTTAATTCAGCGGTGGAAACTGCAGTTGCTGAGACAAAGGCTGGCTTTGATAAACGTGTTGAGAGTACAGAAGCTGCCTTCAAGGAGAAGGTTCTCGATCTGGATCGAGATACAAAAGATAGAGAGGAAAGATTAAGAGTTGTGACAGAAAAACTTGGAGCAGCCAAAGCTGACCTGAATGCAGTTAAAGAAAGGTTGGGCTGATGGTAGCTTATAACAAATTCGAGCAGTTTGTTGAAGATTTGGCTCACCAAGTTCATGGGCAAGATACGGACCAGTTTACAGTTGCTCTAATGGCGGCTGCGCCCAGTGCAAGCCTTGATGCTGTTCTCGCAGATATCACCGAGATTAACTATGCGAACTTATCTGCGAGGGATATTACAACTACAAGTTCATTAGAGACTGGGGGGGTGTATAAGTTAATATTACAAGACCTTGTTCTTACTGCCACCGGCGCGGTAGCTACATTCCGTTATGTAGTTATCTATAACAACACTCCTGCCGCCCCATTAGATCCATTGGTTGCCTGGTACGACCACGGTTCCAATGTGACTTTGGCCAATGGTGAAACCTTCACTATCGACTTCGACGACACCAACGGGTTCCACCAGATAACATAAGGAACAGATTATGGCGAGCAAGTATACCCAAGAAGATATGAGGGAGCGGTTCTGGGAGTTAACTGCTGAGAAAGAAATCCTTGTTAAAAAGGTGGCCCCTATTCGTAAGCGGCACGATGAAATTAGGGCGAAGATGGCTCCTTTTGAAGTTGAATTACAAGAAGTAAAGAAAGAACTGATTGCTGCTGAAAGGCCAATGTTAGCAGAGATAGATGTTGAACGTGCTGCCCTGGCAAGGGCACTTGGGAATAAAGTTGGCGAGAGGCCAGGTGCGTAAGTGTGGCACATGCTCTGCCTGTTGCCGCTGGCCATCCATAGATGAGGGTGAGTTTCATAAGCCTGCTCGCGAGCCTTGCCAGCATCTCGCCAAGCAAGGCTTCCGCTGCACGATCTACGAAACCCGCCCCAAGGCGTGCGCAGAGTACCGCTGCACCTGGCTACGCGGGATGGGCTCGGCCGTCGATAACCGGGACCGGCCCGATACCTGCGGTGTGCTGATAGATAGGCGCTCGACGCAGTTTGGCGTCGTCCTGGTGGCCAAGTCGC
>VRUF01000027.1:0-17093 GCA_019456245.1 Planctomycetota bacterium
GTGTTTCCTTAGTCTTTTCCTGAGCTACAACCAGCTTAGCAGTGGTTGCGGCAAGTTCACTTTCCAACCCAGCTACATGCTCGCTCATCCTGACAGTCTTGGTTTCCGCCCCCCTGGCCTTATTCTTACCTTGCTTCAATGCGGAATCCAGAGATTCGTTATTCTCCTGCAAGGTTTTAATTTGCGATGAATACTCAGACCGTGTTTCCTTAGTCTTTTCCTGAGCTACAACCAGCTTAGCAGTGGTTGCGGCAAGTTCACTTTCCAACCCAGCTACACGCTCGCTCATCCGCGTCACCTTGGTTTCCGCCCCCCTGGCCTTATTCTTACCCTGCTTCAATGCGGAATCCAGAGATTCGTTATTCTCCTGCAAGGTTTTAATTTGCGATGAATACTCAGACCGTGCATTGCTGGCCTTTTCCTGAGCTACAACCAGCCTAGCAGTGGTTGCGGCAAGTTCACTTTCCAAAGCAGTTACACGTACGCTCATCCTTGTTGCCTTGGTTTTTGCTCCCCTGGTCATATTCTTAGCTTGCTTCAGTGCGGAATCCAAAGATTCAACTTTCGCTTGCAAAGTTTTAATTTCGGATGAAAGATCAGACCGTGTTTCAGTGGCCTTTTCCTGAGACAGAGCCAGTTTTTTGTTGGTTGCATCGAGTTCAGTTTCCAACCCGGCTACACGCGCGCTCATTCTTGTTGCCTTGGTTTTTGCCCCCCGGGTCTTATTCTTAGCCTGCGTCAGCGCAAAATCCAGAGAATCAATTTTTGCCTGCAAAGTTTTTATTTGCGATAAAAACTGGGACCGCATTTCCTTCGTCTTTTCGCAAACCGTTACCGCCTTAGCCTTTTCTGTTTCCAACGCTGATGCATGAGCATCCATCTTGCCGGCCTTGACCTTTGCTGCTCGAACCATATTTTTGGACTGCTTCAGCGATGATTCCAGAGATTCGTTTTTTGACTGTAGAGTTTTTATTTGCGATAAAAGATCAGATCGTGTTTTCTTCGCCTTGTTTCGGCTGGTATCCAGCTTTCGGTTTTCCGCAACCAGTTCAGATTCAAGAGTAGAGACTTTATTTTGCGCAGTCTCAAGTTCGGATTTCAATGCAGCGGTCAATTCCTTAACCTTAATAAAAGCGCTGAATCCCGGCGTTTTCTTACTAATGCCAACTGTTGTTCCGGCTAAAATACCGGCAACCCTCGATACAGATGCGATAACTTTGCCAGGTTCTCGTTTATCTTTTTTTTGTGCAGACATCTCAACTCCTTACTGTTAATTTTCCGCTATTATCTGGATAGTGAATTACAAAAAACACCACATAGACCAATACTACCATGTCAATTTCGGCTATTTTTTGTTGCAGCTTAACTAGCAAAATCGTCACTAATCATACCAATCCTAATAAATATGACGCTTTAATGCGTGGGTAAGTACTTTTCCAATAACGAATTATGGTTTTAAACGCAGAATTTTATTACCCTAAGGGTATCAGTTGTGCATATAACTGATGTAGTGACAGAATGGCATATTTTAAGAGTTTTTCTTAAGGGGGTGAAGATTAGGGAATGAAAAAATGGAAAGCTGTTCGATAGCTGACAAACAACTATCTGACAGAATCATAGCTTCTGTCAGATGAAGTAGTGCCTACATATAAAATTTAAAGTCCGATAAAAAATAAACACATCTAACGCCATCGTCAGGCCTTGCTGGGCAAAGGTCGCGATCACTTTCGTGGTGAACGGACCTTTGTCTTTTGGCTTGATGTTCTAGTCGGGCTATCCGGTTTAAAATACCTCTGCCGAACACGTCCACTGGTTCGGGTCGCTTCGCTGCGTATGTCGCGCAGAGCATTTTTAAAGGCCCCGAGCTCATTCTTGGCAGACTCACAACTAATATTGGCCCCCTTAATTTCGTTTTCAAGGTGCGCGTTGGTCTGCATCAAATCTCGATTGGCGACCTGCTGATCCTCGTGTTGGATACGAAGATCGGCCAATTCACTTTCAACATTTGTATATTTCCTGCGAAACTGTTCGGATTCATCTCGCAGATTTTGTGCATTCTGATGGGATCCTGTCAATTGCGACTCAAGTGCTTTCTTCGAAGCCTCCAATGTTTCCAGACGTCTTGTTACATCGTGGGCCTGCTCGCGAGATTGTCGATGAGCCTGTGTTATTTCCGCAAGTTCCTTGCGCAGGCGATCGGCATCAGTAATATTGTCTTTGAGGTTCATCACTTGGGCCTCAAGAGCCATTCTTTCGCCCTCAAGTTCCCGAACATTCGCTTCGGAATGGGAAATTTGTTCGGTAAACAAATCCCGTTCAGTAGCCGCTTGTTTAAACTCTTGCCGAGTTTGGGCCAGTTCATCGGCAAACCTGTTACGTTCCTCTTCGGCATAGGAAATATCCTGTCGCAACTGTCCAGCTAAATCGGCCTGATCCTGTAGCGAATTGACCTGTACCTCCAACTGCGCACGAACCTCCATTTCTTCTGAGAGTTTCTGCCGAGTTATGTCAAGTTCATCTTCCAGAACCTCTTTTAGCATGAATGCGGTCTCGACCTGCCCTTCAAGCCCTTTGACAATGGAGATGATACTTGCTCTTTCTTCAGAGATATCTGCAAGGTCTTCGAGTTCAAATTCGCTTTCCTCAATGCCGGGGATTATTTCACCCGGAAAATCTTCTTCAGCGATCTCTAAAACAGGTTCGGGAACCGGTTTTTTCTTTGCGCCCGACTTCTTGCTTTTCGGAGCTACTTTTTTCTTTACGCTTTTCTTTACACTTTTCTTTTTTTTCTGAGTTTTCGGCATCAGATTGACCTCCTTAAATTATTGTCAACAAGGCCTAAATTATTAGTTTCTTCAGTTACGGATCGCAAGTCAGGTTCAGACCAGCCAGCAGGATTTTTATCCTGAAAGCTGTCCCTGGTGCCATTGCTGCCATCGCGCAATCAAACGTTTAAATTCCTTCTGGTCTTTTGAAAAAGACTTGCTCATTTTTTTACCAGTGATTGTTTCTAAAGCACTGAGAACCACCTTTTTGATCGATTCGGAAGGGTCGTCCAGTCGTTCAATAAGAGACGAAACCACCTGCCGACTACGCAGATTGCCCATTGCCTCAACGGCTGCCTGACGAACCGAAATGCTATTATTATCCAATAAAGGCAACAATTCTACCGCGAGTTCCTCTTTACCCAACCACCCGATACAAATGGCTGTTCTACGTTGAATTTCTTCGTCGTCATCGGCAAGCATCTGTATAAGTGCTGTCGCAGATTCTACTCCGGCTAAATGATATACTCCCCAAACAGCAGCCAGTCGAACCGAACCTGCCTCATCATCCAAAGCCTGTTCGATAGCAGATAGTGCCCCTGGCAGTTCCATCGACGCCAAGGCTTTGATGCATTCCTGGCGTACCTTTACCGATGACTCACCATCCATCTGTCGGGCAAGGACTTTGACGGATAACTCATGGTGAACTCCCGCCAACGTTTTAACTGCATCGACTCGCACAGCGGCATCATTATTGCCAATATCAGTAAAAGCCCTCATGAAGATTATCTTATCGGTTGGGTTAGCGAAAACAGTTGCTTGTATTTCCTCAGTCGTTAACGCAGCAGAAGCCGGTATCTCAGTCTCAACTACTTTTCGAAATAATGGTTTTTTGACTTTTTTCTTAGTCGATGCTACCTCAATATTATCTTCGGCGCTCTGGTCGGATAAAATAGTTGCTTTTTCTGCTTGAACATAGCTGACATTGGATGACTGCTGAGACTTCGCATCTTCCTTTTCTTTGCGAGATTCCACTAACTGACGTTGGGCTGAAGTAAGATCGGCTTCCAATGCAGTTACACGCATCTTCATCTCGCCTTCTCGAAAAGACGCCTCATTGGCATTTCCTTTTGCCAGCTCCTGATCAGAGATCAATATTTCCTTTTCCTCTTTTAGCTCAACAAGTTGCGAGGCGAGCTTAGAATGAGTATTCTCTGCAGTACTCCGGGCTTTTTCCAAATCACGCTGGGCGGAGGAAAGATCCGATTCCAGCGCTGCAATTAACGCCTTGGCTGCCTTTTTACGCTCCGTTTCCGGTTTGCTGATCGATTCAACGGTAGGCGTATCAGAAACAACAACGCTCCTTTTATCTCTAGCTGGCACAAAACTCTTTATACCTCGCCCAAGACAATCTTTCACGGCCACTATAGGCCAAACACCGCAGCCAACTATTTTCTTGCTGATGGCTACTGATGATCCCGCAACTGCACCTGCTTGCCTGGATATAACACAAACCACCCCTGAAGACATCGTGTCATTACTGTCGCACATTATTATCTTGCACTCCTTTGCTTTAAAACTGTCTTGACAATTTGCAACTTGATATCGCTTTGAACATATTTACCGAAACTCTTTCTACTTCATAATCTGCTATTCGCTAAGCTATAGCACGCATTGGAAACTCAGAGCACAGAAGCAGCCGGAGTTGCGGCTTTTTTAGGCTTATCATTATATTCGATAATAGGCATTGAATCTTTCTTCGGCTTTGTCTCGCCTTTTTTTATTATAACTATTTCAGGTGAACTTTTTGCGATACTAACATCCTTATCAGCCGTTCCAGCCTTAGCAATCGAGGATTGCTCCTGATATTCCTGTTTTTCGACCGCCATAGTTATTTCTGTACTCGCTTCAGACTTTGCTGTTTTCTTCTTAGGTGTTGCCTTCTTTTTCTTTTTTGCAGGAGATTTTGCCGTTTTCTTTTTGGCTGGCGTGGCTTTTCCGGCTACCGCGGTCTTTTTCTTTTGGCTCTTAACCGACTTTGTTTTCCCCTTAGACTTGCCCGACGATTTCTCACTTGATGGGGTTGTCGAATAAATGATTTCCCTAATGGCACTCACGATGGTTCCAGCCACCGTGCCTGCAAATTTGGATATAAACCCAACGATACCCGAAGTCTTGCCATTCAGTGTAGTATCCATACTATTTGGTTCCCTTTGTTCATATTCTGTGCCTTACCTTACTTTTTCGGTTCAGGCGTCTACACAGTATTCAATAACGATCAGGCACTTGATTCCGCTGCTTCTTTGGATCTCATAGCATTTTCGTATCCATTCTTGAAGGCTTCTTTTATCCCTGACGTTATCTTACAAGTCTTGGCACACAATTTATCCAAAGTCTCCGGGCACTTTTTGCGAATAATTTCCGCACCAACAGCACCAACAAATATCCCGCCTACCAAAACTCCCAGGCTCTTAATCATAATATTTCCTTCCGTTTTTTTCTTGCAAAACAAGCTCGTTCTTTACTCTTCGGGTGTTTTCTCATCCTCAGTTTTTGATGGACAAATCGAATCAACAAATTGCTTTGCGGCGTCTTCGATTTTTTCAATAAGGTCCGGTCTTTTTGTGCGGAGAAACTCGGTTCCCGCCGCTCCGAGGGCGACACCCAATAATGCTAATCCAATTGCCATTTTCAGTTTATCTCCTGTAAATAAAAAAAAAACTCGCTATCCATCGGGATAACCAACTGGGTTGAACTTTCTTAACCCTTTTATTGAACTTCGGGAAATTCTACTGTATTTCCTGCAGTCCCTTGCTGGTATTGCATCCACGCTCGATATATGAGGCTCTGGCTCCTGTTTCCAATACAGAAATATCTCATATATCAATGGATAGCACAGCGACACTCACTGAGCCACTGAACGCCATTTTATGTAATATTACAGGACCACGCAACTACTATGTTAAAGTTTTTACTATATTTTTTTTCAAAAATATTCTACAAACACATCAAGTCTTTTCACATATCCTGCGAAACCCTGAAATAATCGCAAAAGCGGCTTAATAACTCTCGAAAATAGAGTTTCCGTAAATCAGAAATATGGCACTGCTGGCAAGCGGTTCTCAGTACCATTTCTTCTATCAATAAGTGTTATCGGAATAAAATGGGCTTTCTCTTAAAAAAAACAGCCGTTATACACTTTGAACGATAATTTAGGTGCGACTTGAAATGCCTTTATAACACCTGTTTTTGCGAAACAGTTTGCCTAAATCAGGACTTCGATGAATTTTTTCATAATACAAAGGGTTTTTTTTGAAGAATAGCAGCCTTTCTGTCCGATAATAATTATTGTAGATAGCTTAGCAATGAACTGCTTGTGATTTTGTGAAAATCTTACATAAACACAGCGCCAAGTAGTAGCCAGCGGGAACGGTTGATAATACAAAGATAATTCAGCCCTTGGCTTAACTTATAGACACCCGGACAAGACAGGGGTTTTATATCTTGAAAAAAACAAAGAAAACAGGTGTAGATACCCCTCAGCAAACGTCCGCTACGATAGAGGGGCTTTTTGCTGATGCAATATCCAGAGTTAAAGCACAGGCTGTGCAAACAATAGCCGAACAAAAAGCCCATTCTCAAACTCAAGCGCAACAGGCAATTAGCGAAATCAAACTGAACAGAGATAAAGCGATAGCAAATGAAAAGGCCAAAACAAAGCAAGTTGCCGAGCAAATAATTAAGATTAAAGCCGAAGCTGAAAAAAATACAATAGCCCTTACCGAACAGGTCGCTCAACTCAATAACGAACTTACAGAAAATGAAAAAGTCCATGTAAAACAGATAATTAGCATTAAGGCTGAAACCGAAGAATCGATTGCCAACATCGAAGCTAAATATGAACAGCAGTTTGTCAGGGCCAAAACCGAAGCCGAAAAAACAATTACTCAGTTGCAAACCGAGGCCGAAGCAAAGGTAAAAAGTCATGATGAAGAGATAGCTAATATTAAGACGGACAGCGAAGACAGAGCAAAGGCCTTAACAGAGCAAATAGCCGGATTTGAGGCTGAAGCCATAAAAAGACAAGAAATTCACACTGAACAAATCGCCAAGGCCAAAACCGAGAGCGAAGAAACGATTGCTAAGATCAAAGCTGACTGTGAAGAGCAGATAGCTCAAGTCAAGTCGCAAATCGAAGAGGAAAAGGAAAAAGCCAAGGGTCAATCAGAAGAAAAACAAAAAACTTATGAAGAACAGATAGATAAAATCAGGGCAGAAGCTGACCAAAAAGTAAGAAATCTTACTGAACGGATAGCTCAAGTTACGATCAAGGCTGAAGAAAGCCAAAAGGCTCATGATGAACTGATAAGTAAAATCAAGGTCCTGTCCACCGAGCAAATAAATGCTGCCGAAGCAATGGCAAATGAAAAAGCTGAGGTTGAGAAAAGAGCAAGAATCCTTACCGAACAGATAGTCAGACTCAATATCCAGGCTGATGAAAAGCGAAAAGCCCACGAAGAACAATTGGCAGAAGTCAAGTTACATGCCGAAAATGAAATAGAAAAAGTCAAAGCCGAATCCGAAAAAGCGATTGCAAATGAAAAAATTCGAGTGGATAAAACTACAGAACAAATAGGTATACTCGTAAACAAACTCAAAGCCGAAACCGCTGAAAAGCAAAGAGTACACGAAGAGCAGTTAGCTAGAGTCGAGTTACAAGTCGAAGCGGAAACGGAAAAGGTCAGGGCTGAGGCAGAAGAAAAAACAAATGAACTGACTGAGCAATTTATCCAAATTCAACTCAAGGCCGAAGAAAACCAAAAGGCTTATGAAGCACAGATAAGTAAACTCAAGGCCCAGTCTACCGAGCAAATAAATGCAGCCGAAGCAACCGCATATAAAAAAGCTGAGGTTGAAGAAAAAAGTAGAATCTTTACAGAGCAAATTACACAACTCAAGGCCGAAGCGGCTGAAAAACGAAAAGCTAACGAAGAACAATTGGTAGAAGTCAAGTTGCAGGCCGAGGAAATGATCAGGGCTGAGGCTGATGAAAAAACCGATGAACTGACTAAGCATATTGCCCAAATTAAAACTCAAGCCGAAGAGCAGCAACTCGCTCACAAAAAGAAGACAGATGAAATCCACGCCGAGGCTGACGAGGCAGTCATCCAGCAAAAAGTAGAATCGGAATCGGAAACCAGGGATAAAGAAAAAGACTACGATGAAACAATAACCAAAATCAGGGCTGAAGCAGAAGGGGAAATAATTGAACTGACCGAGCAGATTGCTCAAATCAAAACTCAGGCTGAAGAAAAACAAACAAGTCATGGAGAACAGATAGGTAAAATCAAGGCGGATACCGCTGAACAAATAGACAAAGTAAAAGCTGAAACCGAAGAAAGAGCAAGGGTCCTCACAGTACAAATAGCTCAACTCAAAGCCGAAGCTGCGGAAAAGCAAAAGATCCACAAAGAGCATCTGGCAAAAGCCGATTCACAAGCTGAAGAGGAAATCGGAAAAGTCAGGGATCATGCCGAAGAAGAGCAAAAAAAACATGATGAAGATATAGCCAGAATCAAAGCCGAAACCGAAGAAAGGGCGAAGGCTATCACCGAGCAGATAGATGAGATCAAGGCAGAAATTACCAAATGTAGAAATGCAGCAAAAACACCCCAAAGCAAGAATTCAGTTGCCACCGGTGTATCTGAAACTATACAGAAAATGGTACAATCACCGGCAGACCTTCCAGATGGACAAACCCTGAAAACTTCAGCGAAATATGCTGAAGACATTATGCAAAAAGAACTCGAATGGGGCACTGCCAACGACACTGTTCAGCAAACGCTCGATAAAATGAAGCAGCAGCAAGTCCGTTATATATTGGTAGGCACCGACGGAGTGCTTGAGGGTATCGTATCAAAGTCTGATTTAAATGGTGCCGTCAGTCCATACCTGCAACCTATGTTTGCCAAATGGCGACGGCCTCAGGATGATGCCACACTTAAACTCAAGCTTAAATTGATAATGAGCAGCCCGGTTCACATTATAAGCCCACAGATGCCACTTAAAATTATAATGAGAACTATATCTCGACTTAACATATGTGCTTTACCTGTTGTGGATCAACAAGGTAAAGTACTTGGTTTAGTAACAGAAGCTGATATCTTTAAGGCGGTACTAAACACAAAGATTGATCCAAATATCAGCACTTCAGAAAAATCCCATCAGATACAATCCGCATCTCCAAAACCGCCCGAACGCACAAAAGCAAACCGGCCCGCTCTTGTCAATGCATAAAGAGCGGCAGCATGACCCATTCCAGATGTTTCCTCTCGCTTAATCCAGGTCTAAATGATACTTTGACTTTCCCCTTAAAAGTTGTTATAATAACATAAATTGCCTATCAAGGATGGGGGCGATGTGCGTTTTTTGCGATGAAAACGTATATTTGCAAGTCTTTAGGAAGCAAAATGATAACATGGCGCAAGTCTCTGGGTTGGTGGAATGGGTGATATAATTGCTACAGATAGGCAAATCGAGCAGATACTGCAAGAGATGACGGTTATCCCTGAAAAGGTTACTGATGGGATTGTTGTAATCGATCTGGCTGGTACCATTCGCTTCGTTAATTCCGCATGGGCTTTGATACATGGCTACCCCACCAACGATGCGTTAACTGGCAAACATATTAGCAGATGCCACTCCGATGAGGAGATGAAAACTCTCGTCGCCGATTTTATCGAAGAGGCAAAACACAGAGGGCAACTTGCCGGCCCGATAGAACACCTGCGAAGCGATGGAACAACATTCTGTTTACATACCAAAATGACCACCGCCAGGGACAAGAAAGGTAAGATAGTAGGACTTGTCGTTTTTGCCATAGATCGCAACGGCCAAGACCGGGATCAACATCCTCTCGATGCCCAGACAACAGAACTGGCAACTGCAATCGAACAACTGCGAGATCAAATCGCTGAACACGAGAACAACGCCAATGATCTCGAAGAACAACACGACCAACTTACCCAACGCCTAAACCGGCAAGATACGGAATTGGCTGCCGCCAATGAACAACTCCGGCAGAAAATCACCGAACATCGGCAAATACAGCAGCGACTCGAAAAACAGGCGGATGAATTAATCGCAGCATTCACAGCGAACGAACAACTTCAAAGTCAAATTTCCGAACACCGGAAGGCTGAGATATCACTCAACCAACATATCGATACGCTAACAAATGCAAACGAGCAACTCGAACAAACGTTAACCGAACAAAAGGCAAACCCGCAAGTCAATACTGAAAAGGCAATTGCTAATATCGAAGCGGAGCATCAACAACAGATTGCCAAACTCAAATTAGATGTTAACGAAACAATAATCAGAGAAAAAATTAGGATTGACAAGATCGCCGGACGAATAGATGGTATAAAAGCCGATGCTAAAGAAAAGTCAAAAGCCCATGCCGAACAGATCACGAAACTCAACGCCGAACTTGCTGAAAAAGAAAGAACTTATACTACACGAATAGCTAACATCAAAACTGAGGCTGAACAAAAAATAGCTGAGGAAAAGGCCAGGTCTGAACAGGTCGCCGAGCAAATTGTCAGGATTAAGACGGAAACCGAAAAGTCAATCGCCGACATCGAAGCTAAATATGAACAACAGCTTGCCAGAATCAACACTGAAGCGGAAGAAAATGCCGCTAAGATTAAAACCGAGGCCGAGGAAAAGGAAAAAGCCCATGATGAGCAAATAGCAAAAAATAGAAATGAAAATGAAGAAAAAACAGCAGAACTGACTGAACAGATTATTCAAATCCAAACCCGGGCCAAAGAGGAGCAAGTTTCTCTTAAAGAGCAGGTAGATAAAATAAAGGCCGAGACTGGTGATGCAATTGCTAAGTTCAAGGCTGAGCACACTGAGCAGATAAGCAAGGTCAAGAATGAAGCTGAAGAATCGGTTGCGCAGGTTAAGGATGAGTTTGAGGCAAGCAAAGAATATCATAAAGAAGAAGTGGGCAATCTCAGAGCCGAGATCGAAGAAAGCGCAAGGGTACTCACCGGGCAGATCACTCAACTCAAAGCCGAAGCTGAAAAAACACAAAAAGCTCACAATGAGCAGATAGCAGAATTCAAGTTCCAGGCTGAAGAAGAAACAGAAAAGATCAAGACTAAGGCCGAAGAAAATGTGGCTGAGATTCAAGCAGAAGCTGAGGAACAGAAAAAAAGCAATGCTGCAGAAATAGCTAAGGTCAAAACTCAAAGCGAAGACAGTGCAAAGGATTTAACAGAGCAAATAACCAGGCTCGAGGCAGAAACTGAGGGACAGAAAAAAGTACATGCCGAAGAAATAACTAATATAAATGCTGAACATGAAGAGGTAATTGCTAAGTTCAAGGCTGAAGCTCAAGAGCAAATAACCAAAGTCAACACTGAGGTCAATGACGCTAAAGAAAAGTCAAAAAACCTTGCTGAACAGGTCGCTCAACTCAATGCCGATCTTGCTGAAAAACAAAACAAGCACAACGAAGAAATCGTTAGCATTAAAGTTGAAAACGAAAAATCAATGGCCGACATCGAGGCTGAATATCAGCAGCAGTTTGCCATGGCTAAAACAGAAGCTAAAGAATATGCCGCAAAGCTTAAAACCGAGACCCAAGCAAATGAAAAAGACCTCAAGGAACAAATAGCAAAAATCAGAAATGAAGCTGAAGAAAAAACAACGGAACTAACTGAGCAGATAACAGGACTCAAGGCCGAAACTGCTGAAATACAAAAGGCACATGCCGAAGAGATAGCTAATATCATTGCCGAAAAAGAAGATACAATTGTCAGGGGCGAAGCTGACCATCTGGAGCGAATAGCCAACATCAAAGCCCAGGCCCAACAAACCATAGCTGAGGAAAAAACCAGAGCGGATCAGGCTGCTGAAGAAATCACCAAGGTCAAGACGGATACCGAAAAGTCAATTGCTGGCATCGAAGCGGAATACGAACAGCGGCTTATCATGGCCAAAACTGAAGCTGAACAAACGATCTCTCAGATTAAAACCGAGACCGAGGCAAAGGAAGAAGGCAAAGATGAAGATATAGCTAAAATTAAGGCCGAAAGCGAAGACAGGGCAAAGGCCTTAACAGAGCAAATAACTAGGCTTGAGTCTGAAATTGCCGAAAAGCAAAAGGCACATATCGAAGAGTTGACTAATATCAATGCCGAAAAAGAAGAGTCGATTACTAAGGTCAAAGCGGATTGCCAGGAACAGATAGTCAATATCAAAGCTGAAACCGAGAAAACTATAGCTGAGGAGAAGGCCAGGGCAGAGCAGACTGACGAGGCAAGGGAAAAGGCCTACAATGAAACAACAGCCAAACTCCGGGCCCAAGCCGAAGAAAAGGCAAAAGCCTGCGATGAGCAAATTGCTGAACTAACGGCGGCTAATGAAAAACTGCAAAGTGAGATCACCAAGCAGCAACAAAAAGAAAATGCGTTGAAAGAAGACCGCCAGCAGCTTGAGAGACGTCTGGATCAGCAAATTACAGAACTAACCGCAGCTGGTGAAAAACTCCGGCGGGAAATTACTAAACGCAAGCAACTTGAACAGCATCTCAGCCAGCAAGCCAGCCAATTAACAGATGCCAACAAACAAATTCAACAGAAAGATACCGAACAGTCCCAAACCACACGGCATCTAAGCGAGCGGAGTTTTCAGCTAAAGACAATAGAGCAGCAACTTCAGCGGGAGATCACACGTCGCAAACAGGCCGAGGAAGACCTGACTGATCTCCATGCGAAATTGGATAATATTAACTCCATTGCTCGCAAATATGCGTAAGTTATACATGCAGCTTTAGCTTGGCCTGTTTGAAAAACTGTGATGAAAACCAAAGAGTATATCCCGAAGGGACTCGAACCCTCAACCTTCGGATCGACAGTACGATACGAAGGTTGCCCAGAAAGTCCATTATTTCGCGTAAATGAAGGTTTTCAAAAGACTTACATTGATTTCAGTGTAGGCAGATAGTAGCCAGATAGTAGGCAGGCAGGACATCGTTGGTGCACATTTTGGTGCACACCCAATAAACTCGATACTTATATCACTTATAATGGTTCGCAAAGTAGTCTAATAACTCTTTTGTCCTCTTAACCATATCGTCATCTTCTTCAATTTCACTAATCTCATCAATTTCATCAAGGTCAATAACAAGCAGTGTTTTAAAAGCTATGCCTTTTTGGACATCTTCCAATAAATGAAGAATTCCATCATCCCTTAGCAAGGACGCTTCTACAAGTCGCCCATTGGGGATGACAAAGTCTGAGTAGTTTTGTTGAACAAAGTTTGCAACAGTTTTGGGGATTTGAAAATTAGAATTATCATGCCTACTGCCATCTATATTGACAGCACCGATTTGATTATTCCTACGAAAAATATGAATATGGTCTTGGCAGTTTTGAAGTCTCGCAACATCATACCTCAAGCTATATCCTTTCGGAAGTTCCTGATGCTTTCCAGCATATTTTTCTATAAGCAGTGTTGTTCGAGTTGTATCAATTAATGCCATATTGTGGTAAATGATGACAGTTTCGCCTGATTTTATTGCTATTGCCTGCATATATAGTTCACCATCCTTTCTTCAAAAACTCCATATTTCACTTCTAAGTGTAAACGGCGGAGTAAAATTGTACCATCTGGCGGAACAAAAATGTACCACCCATTCACTATATAGCCGAGACCGCCCCGGCTGTCAATACTCAATCCTTACCAGCTCTTTTTTTCTGTCTGGCTAAGCGTTTGCGGCTCTGCTCGAGACGATAGCTTTGGCCGTTAGCTTTGATTATATGAACCCTGTGCGTCAGCCGATCCAGCATCGCACCGGTTAACCTCTCAGAGCCGCATACCTCTATCCAACTCTCCGAACGGCAGATTGCTGGTGACAATCAAACTCTGTCGCTCGTAGGCTCGACTGACCACTTCAAACAGCAATTCAGAGCCTGATTTGCTAAATGGGACATATCCCAGTTCATCGAGGATCAGTAAATCCTGCTTTTGAAGTTGCGTCAGCAATCTTTGCAATTGTCGATCTTCTCTGGCTTCCAATAACTGTGTTACCAGAGCAGTACATCCAAAGAACCTTACCTTGTACCCCTGACAGCACGCGGCAAAGCCTAATGCCGTTGCAAGATGCGTCTTGCCTGTTCCACTATTGCCGATCAGTAAAACATTTTCGTGCTTATCAACAAACTCACAACGCAGCAATTCTCTTATCAAAGGTTCGTTTACAGATATTTGTTCTTTAAAGTCAAAGCTGTCAATCGTTTTAAGCATTGGGAACTTCGCAGCTTTGATCCGCCTGTCCATCTTTACAGCCAATTATCACAGGTTTTCGGTTAGAGTAGTACAATTTTCAAACGCCCGCCAGATGGTACAATTTTGCTCCGCCGCTTACAGGCGTCTGAAAGCAAGCTACAAAAGAGCTTGCTACGGTGTGTTATGCATATTGTTAAGTCTGTATTTTAAAGTGGCATCGCATGAGCCTTGCCCCAATTCTTGCCCCAATCGCGCCTACGAGGCTCTCTGTAGGGTCTCGGTTGGTTCTCGGCCAGTTTCATAAGTCTTTATTTACCAATCATTAATCGTTTATTGACAAGCACTTACAAACGCGACTATCAGACTGTCGATCCGAAGGTTGAGGGTTCGAGTCCCTTCGGGAAATATACAGAGGAGTATAAAAGCCATAAACTTCCCCCAAAGGATGACATTAACAACACCAGATGGAATACATATCAAAAAGATTACGGAAAATGGAGAAGAAACAATCCTAACGCTCCTTCATATAAGAACTATTTTGTAGAACCCTTCTATCAGCTTATGAGGCAGAGTGTTTTGGCTCATAAGATGGAATCAGAGAATGAGCTTGGTGCAGATATTGTTGCTCACTTGCACATATCGCCAAAAGCCAATAAAAAATTTTCAGACACATTCACTTCCCCTGTTTTTTCGAAACGCGGCAATACTACATTAGAGGCATGGAAGTGTGTTGCCCGCAAGGGCAAGTTTATTTCTGTTCATTCTGAAAGCCTCTTAACTACAATAGAACGGGTAGCGGGCAAAGGTCATAAAAATTGGTCCAAGTGGTTATTGAAACGTTATGGATGGTGGCGTCAATAGTAATCCGACCCTAATATTCGAGGTTCGGACAGTTAATCCGAAGGTTGAGGATGGAGTCCCTTCGGACTGAAATAGTTTCAAAATCAAGTTGGAAACCTTGAATTGTTGAGAGCAATGTGATATTCTATCAGGAAAGAGGCTCAGCGGCGTAGCTGAGCTAAGATATACAATGTTATATGGGAAATCCCAGATGATTATTCTTGTCAGCGAAAATCAGGCCTGTTGCCAATAGCAGGATTGTAAACAAACAGTAGTCAGAGATTGATCCACAGGAGAGACGGCAATATGAAAACATCGAAGACAAAAATCAGCAGGCGCATGTTCATCAAGTCCTCAGGCATGGCGCTGGCGCTGCCGACCATCATTACCTCAAAGGCATTGGGGGCGCCTGACGGCACACCGCCGGCCAGCGAGCGTATCACCCTGGGTGGCATTGGAATGGGCGGACGCGGATCGAGAGATGTCAGACAATTGATGTCGGACAAGCGCATACAGTTCATTGCGGCATGCGATGTCAAACACAATGCCCTGAACAGATGGAAGGACAACGACAACGTTGATACTTATTTCGACTATCGCCAACTGATCGCACGCGATGACATTGATATGATTATGTGCGGAACGCCCGATCACTGGCACGCACAGGTCACCATCGACGCCATGAAAGCCGGCAAGGACATCTTCTGCGAGAAACCTTTGAGCCTCACCATAGGCGAGGGGCGCAAGATGGTGGAGGCTGCCCGGGCTTACGGACGCATCTTTTCCTGCGGCAGCCAGAGGGTAATCGGAGATTTTGGACGGCTTGCCGCCGCCGCCCAAAGCGGCAGGTACGGCAAGATTCTCGAGGGGCACGCAAGTCCCGGCGGTCCGCCGCGGAGATGCTATCTGCCGGGCGTTCCGATCCCTCCGAACACAATCGAGTGGGACCTGTGGTTGGGACCGGCGCCCTGGGCGCCGTATCATCCGTACCGCTGCGGCAAGGCACACGGGCTGGGCGGACAGGGCTTCCGCACATGGTACGACTACTCCGGCGGAATGATGACCGACTGGGGCGGACACACATTCGGCGGCGCGATGCACGGCATGGGCGTAGACCACACCGGCCCGACCCAGATCAAATATCCAGACGGCAAGGAGTACGAGTACCTTACGTATATCTTCGCCAACGGCATGAAACTCATCAAGAGCAACAAGCAGGGATACCTGTGCAAAGAAGGCTGGGCACAGCCATTCAGCGGAATGCCGCTTCCTCCTGCGAACCTCCGCTGGTATGAAAACGGGGCACGCTCCCCGCACGAAGACTGCGTCAATTGCGTGATTGAACGAAGACGCCCGTTCCGCGATGTGGAATTTGCGCATCGTGTGGCATCGGTCTGCCATCTCGGCAACATCTGCTTCAAGCTCAAGAGGGACCTGAACTGGGATCCGAAAGCCGAAAAGTTCATCGGTGACGCCGAAGCCAACAGGCTCGTAGACAGGCCAAGACGAGGCCCATGGCAGATATAGACCGGCACGAACCTGCAAACTGATAATAATATCTGAGATTTTTTGAAGGTGGGATACGAATGATGAGTAATAGAATCTTAACGATGTTGGTAGCTTGTATTTTGATGACGCAGGTGTCGTTCGGCGACGTCTGGCAGGATATCGCCGGATATGAGTACGGCGACGACCCGAATCCATGCCAGCAGGCGGAGTTGCTGCTGCAGGAAACCCCTGTCGACCAGTATGCCCCGATCGAGCAGAAGCTGATTATTATTGCAGCATCGAAAGATGCGACACAGGCAGGCAAGGCTTTTGCATGCCGGTCCCTGCAGCAGATCGGCAGCGAAAAGTGTATACCCGCCATGTCCGGCCTGCTTGGCGACGAAATCCTTTCCCACTATGCAAGGCTCGTGCTGGAGCGGCTGAAATGCGCAGCCGCCGACAAGGCAATGCGCGACGCGCTGGACAAGGCCCCGGACAAAGCCAAAGTCGGCATCCTGGGCAGTCTTGCCGAGCGTCGCGACGTAAGGACCGTTAAAGCGGCGGCAGAGCTTGCCAATAGCGACAATCCCGCAGTAGCCAGGGCGGCAATCCAGACCATCGGAAAGATCGGCGGCAGGGAGGCAGCACGATGTCTTTCGTCCATGAAACCGGCTAAAGAACTCGTCCCCGTCCAGA
>VRUF01000027.1:17103-18964 GCA_019456245.1 Planctomycetota bacterium
CTGCAGTCTCCCTCTGCGAGAAAGTCCTTGCCGGGCCCTCCGATTCCTGCCGCACAGCAGCGCTTAGAGAATTGACAAACGCCGATGCCACAAAAGCATCGGACCTGATCGTTGCCGCCATCAAAGGTAACGACCTGAAACTCCGCAGAGGCGCGCTGGGCATTGTAGCCGACACAAAGGGCCCGAGGATGACCAGGACCATGGTCGATCTCCTGGACGTGCTATCCACCGACCGCAAAGCCGAAATGATCGTTGCTCTCGGCACCCGCGCCGACACCAAGGCGATCAGCAGCATTATAGCATACCTCAAGAGCAAAGACGCCGTCATCCGCAATGCCGCGATCAGAACCACCGGCAAACTCGGCGATGTACGCGTCGTCAAGTCTCTGCTTACTGCGGCGGATTCGCCCGAATTCGAAACCGCCGTTATGAAAGCTATCGCCGGGATGAAGGGCGATGGTATCGACGCCGTGCTGATTGAGTCGCTTAAATATCGCAATCTCAGGCAGACGGCGATCAGGGCATGTATAGCTCACGGCAGTACGAAGGCGGTCGGCGACTTGCTGAAACTGCTAAAAGACAGAGATGCGGATGTGAGGAAAGATGCCTGGGCAGGCCTGGGCGCACTTGCCGACGCCGACGACATGGACTCCGTAATGAAAGCCGTTGTCGAAATAAAGCAGGCAAAAGACCTTACCTTTGCCGCAGGAGCGATCAAAGGGATTCTCTCCCGGACGCAGGACAGAGGCAAGTCTTTCCAGGCCGTTGCCGGCCATTACGACGCAGCCACGGAGACACTAAAGTATGTCATTCTCGACTTAGGCGCGGTGACGGGTGATTCGACAGCCCTGGAACTGGAAAGAAATGCTCTGTCGTCGCGAAACAAGGAGCTCTATATACGGGCTCTGCGTGCATTAGCGAAATGGCCGAACAAGTCCGCCGCCGAAGATCTCCTCACCCAGGCCCAAAGTGCTTCTGAAATGGTTGACCGCATAATAGCCCTGAGGGGATACATCCGTATAGCAGGTCTGGATTCCGCCGACCTGTCAGTTGCCGAGCGAATCAAAATGCTCAAAACCGCCATAGGGCTCGCACAGCGAAACATTGAGATGAAACTCATCGTAAGCGCACTCCAGCATGCAAAGAGTCTCGAATCGTTGGACATGTTGAAAAAGTACATGGACGATCCCGCGATCGGCGCAGAGGCCCAAATGTCTGCGGCGAATCTGACATGGATTCTGCGTAAGGAACATCCCGCCGAAGTAGCACCAATCGCCGCCCAGCTCGCCAAAAGCAAAAACAAGGCCGTTGCCGACAGGGCGAAGAAGACATTAGGCAAATTGAAACAGACCAAGGCCAATTAGCCCGTAGGGTGTCAAAAGTCATCCGGTTGCAAAATAGAGTGCCGGAAAGTTAATCCGATGCTCTTGATTTAGCCCAGATCTGAACCGAAAAGGTCAACGGATATTGAATCCTATTTCACTGCAAAAATAGTTTAAAATATGCGATTTTTAGCTGAAAATAGACATTGAATTATGCTCAAATTGGTGAAAAAGGCATGTGTAGTGTCAAAACGGAGACATGCTTCCATTGAAAAAAACTGACATTTTTCTATTTATGAAAAAGGGGAATTTGTGTTTATTTTAGTATTACAACTCTGCGAGCTTTCATGTTTACCAGAACCATACTACCTTCCACTCGCAGTTTCGGTCATATATTATTTCCTGTGTTTAACGTCTAACTCAGCCGACTTGTTGAACGCGAAAGAGAACTAATCTTGTGCTGGGTCATAAACCCGGTTCCGTTTGAATTGACTCTGGCAATTTGCACAAATATAAAACTCGGTAAACTCAGTTAGATA
>VRUF01000258.1 GCA_019456245.1 Planctomycetota bacterium
CACCCATGCCAATAAGCGGATCAACAGCACCGCTGCCAAGACCGCCGACATCGATCACAACTAAACAGTTGTTGTGCTTTTCTGCCATTTCACGCAAGATACCTGCGGTCTCGTACGGACTCTTTTTACCGTAAATTTCCTCGTCTTTTATGACCGTGTTTTCCATGTAGTAGATCACGGTTTCATCATTGCCAAACCGGGCGGGGTCACAGGTAATAAGCTTCTTAATCGTTGGAGGATAAAGGGTTACACCCAAACAATTATTTATCCACTCGTCCTTAATAACCTGATCAAACCCGCCAAGACAGTCCCAGGAACCTTCCAGATACGCCTTAAGCAGTTCAGGTCGGTTCTTGAAAGAGTCTTTCAGTACCTCTATGTATTCCGGCCCCAGGTAATGGTTATCCGTAGGCAACGCCTGAATATACATCCGGTTAGGGGTTGGATTGAGAATAAACTCATCCTTTAAAAACGACTGCGCCGGATTAGCAGTAAACAATCCCTTGCCAGGAATCTTTTTTCCATTGATGATAAGCCGAAACGTAGCACGAAGCTCGCCTATCTGCGCCGCATCGACCTCTTCGGCCTGATCGATAAAGAAGAACGCGTATTCAGCAGAGTTAAATTTGTTGACTACATCGCCGTTATCCAGCCCGCCTGTAAGAATCTTGACCTTGTTTGCGATAATGATCTCGGCAGGCTTTCCTTTTATTTCATACAACTGATCAGGAATAAAACGCTTCCATGTTTCAAGAGTTGTATTGGTGAAGTCAATACCTCGTTTACGCCCCATGAATCCGATGGGGATGGGATGCTTTCGTTGCTTAATATCACACAGTTCAATAATCTCAACAGCTTTTTCAAAACACCAGAGACAGCCAAACACAGATTTACCGCCGCCTTTAGCACCGCCGTACAAAACTTCTTTAATATCATCACGCGCAAGAGTCAAACTGGCCAGCGTCTGCTTTTCTGTAAGGTCGGCATCAAGAACAAAACTGTATTCAGTAGAATCACTCATTTGCTGCGCACCCCTCTACAGTATCATTCTCTTCATCTTTATCTGCATCAGGCGAAGAAGGATAATGTTTATTGATAACAAACTTAAAGGGAAGCCCGCCCTTGCCGCCGCCCTCGATATTTTCGGTTGCCTTGTCTTCTGCCAGTTGAATGCGGCGGTCATATTCCTTGCCGATCCTTCCGACCCTGTCGATGTTATCGGCGGCCATTTCGCTGTCACCCCAGATACCTTCCATGTATCTCTTATTGGTCATGTCGACAAGCGAGCGAACCTGCCGCATAAGGATATTTTCGCTCTCCTGGCGGATACGCTTGACATCTTCATACTTTTCAGGAATTCGCCGCATCTTCGTATAGATGAAAGCTTCGCTTTTGCCGATCTTAGTGGCAATAAAGCTGACACTTTTGCCGTTCTCATACATGCCGTATATCAATTTGGTCCAAAAACCTATGCCATGTTCTGCAATAGACAATGTATTATCCTTATCAGTCATTTAGCCACCTCATACTTTTCCAATAACCAATTACATTCCTGCCGGCCATACTTCCGGCCATACTGGCCATACTCTGGCCATACCTTGGAAGTCCAAGTATGGCCATGTTTAGAATATTGTCTATCCGTTCTGATCACCGACAGGGGCCTTGTATCGCGATAATTGGCAGTGGATAGTGGACAATTGCACTCGGGTGGCCATACTGTCCATACTGTCCATACTGTCCATACCTTTTTCCGATTGATTTGATTTTTTTGGAAATCATACCGTATAGAATATATCCGGATGCTTCCGCCGTCGCCGAGGCTATGGCGAGACAAGTGAAAGAGCGGCAGGCCGGTCGCGTTGCGACAGCGTTTTAATTGACAATTTTCTATGTTCGACGTTCTATTGAAAAAGATGAATCGGGACAAGCTTGGGCGCGCTCGGCGGAGTCGCGTTGCGACAGTTCGTAGTGTAAGCAACTTACCGCGAACAAAACACTTAAGAAAGGCAGAAGGGGCAAAGGCAGAAGGCAGAAGTGGTGGTTTCGCCTTCGGCGAGACTGTTTTATTTTCAATCGCGGGCAGTATATTTTTCTTAACAGTCATTTAGCCACCTCACCTGTCCCACTTGTCCCGCCGTCCCACTTGTTTTTGCACTCTCTATTCAGGTCAATACCGCACAGCACCGGCATCCGGTTATTGGCAAGCCCTGTGTCCCAGTTATAGACTTCTTTTAAATAGGACAGTTCGATTCTTTTCCGCTCTCTCTTTATCGCCGGACCGGCACCTTTTATTTCGATAATAAACCTGCGTTTCGAGTATGCCTTGCTGCCGTTTTCCCGGGCCCAGATGCGGTGCGCCTTCCAGAGAATATCGACCGGGGCGAACACATCGCTCTTAACTACGCACCAGTCACTTACAAACACCTTCGTCGGGCTGGATATCTCCTCGAAATCTTCCCTGGCCTCGATACCGGCCGGATGCTCCTGCATATAGCCTCTGTGTCTTAGGCGTTTTAGTCCCTCAAGCGACCAGTTGAATATCCCGGGCAGTTCTATCTTCAGTTTTTTTTGCAGACGCCTATCCTCGCGTCCCAGAAAGCTCTGCGTAGTAATGAGAAAGTTAAACCGATTTGCAATTGCAGCGGCAGAGTTCCAAATATCCTGAATATTATTGGCGATCATCACGATCCTTACGCCAAGCTTTTTCACCTCAACATAATGGGCGTTCCTGCGGTTTATCTGCTGGGCGTCCTCTCTCGATATGCTCTTAAGTCTCTCAACAGCCTTTGTAATATCGCTCGTTTTGCCGGATATATTGGCATCTGAGATGATAGCGAGAGTCTTATTGATCAGCGGCTGCAATCCAAACTCCGCAGCAAGCGAAGTAAGCGCAGGCGATACAGCATTGCAGTTTCCAACCAGCGCTCGCAGCACCTTGCCGATAGTTGATTTTCCGCTGCATCTGGGGCCTGCCAGCACGAATATCTTCTGCAAATACGTACCATAAGAGGTAAGATAACCGAACCACTCCTGCAGGATCGATATCGCAAGCTCATCGCCGGTCTCATCCGACGGAGCCGACACGGTAAAAATGCGGGAAAGAAACTTTTCCCACCGCGGACATTTTGCATCAGGGTCATAATCGAACGGCAGATACCCGAACGTATAGAACTCTTTGGTCAGTTCGATCACCTTCGGCGGCACGGCTGATACATCCAGCATACAGTTATTCAATGCAATAATATTTTCCGGATCAAGCTTTCCGTCAAGCGATGCAGGCGCAGCCTTCTCCTGAGGTATATAAACTCCTTCAATTGTGGCAAGCTCGGTCATGATATTGCGGATCTTACCGGTGGATCTAACGGGCTTTACTATTTTCTCACCCTCATAAGAAGACTTCCTCACCCTGCATAGATTAAGAAATCTTCGAAGATGCACCTCAATTGCGGCTGCTTCGCCAAGGGTGCTGTACTTTTCATTTTCCAGCACGCTCCAGCCGTCTATGCAGTTATAGGTGTGCTTTTTCTCGCTTGCCGCCTCGAATGCAGCCGCTATCGTCTCCGGGTTTTCATCGTCAAGCAGTACCCTCCCGTCGAAATCACTACTAGCCTCCACTATATATCTCGTAAAGGAATCGGCGATCCGCTTAAGCTCTGCAAACTCAATCGGCGGATCGCAGCGGGTTCGGTTTGTCGTTATAAGTGCCGAATGTATCTCACCTATTCCGCAGCCCTTGTCCATCA
>VRUF01000259.1 GCA_019456245.1 Planctomycetota bacterium
ATAGGGAAAACAGGTGCAACCAGGTCAGATGACATATTTCGATGTTAGTCTAATGCTTTTTACACTCATAGTACAATTGACGGCGTTAGTAGTCGTGGTTGGTTTTGTGGGCGTTGTTATTATAGTTCTTTGCACTCGATAGTAGGCCCTGGCAAGAGTTGACAAGTCTGGCAATGCCGTGTATCATTATTGGTGGGGTTGTACTTGGGTGTTTTAATTGGGTTAAAGGCGGGTTAATCTTCTTCTTCGGAGGTTAACCGTGGGAAAACTTAATAAAACCGCTGTATCGGATATTCCATTCGTTCAGGTGAAATCTGCCTTACAAACCATAGAGGTTCGGGGCGGGCTAACTCAAATATCAGATGCGTCGGTTTCCTCTTTTTATTTCGGAAAACAAGGCTTGGACAACTTAATACGTAGGAAGTACAGAACGCTTAATGAGCTTGCTGAAAACAGATGTAGGGTCAGGGAGCTAATAGACACGTCTAAGTACCCCCTAAGCACAGATGTTGCTATTGTAGCCACAAGTATGGTCATCACCATTAGCGAGCAAATAATGTGCGTTAAAGAGCAGATTTCAAGGGGAGTTCTGCTTGCCCAATTCAGGCAAGAAAAAATGCATATATCAGAACAAGAGGGGAGGCTAGTGGATGACGAAATCCCGTTCTAAGCGAATTGATACCCCGGAAGTAACAGACGTTATTTGCGATGAATGTGGCGAAGAATTTAGCGAGCTTAGTGCTTTGGTTTGGGACCACAAGAATGGCCTTTTATACAAACTTCTTTGCCTTGAGTGTGACATGAGGTCACTGGAAACCCCGCAAATAAAGATTTCGGCCACATCACAGGTCAAGCAGTAGACGCCAAAGTAAGAACCTAGCCTACTAATAGCTAGGTTCTTTTCATTACTTACCCCCTAACTAACACATAAGGATGAACCCGGAGTGAAAATATTAAATGCTGGTCCGGACTGGTATACCGGGACAAACATACTAACATACGATCAAACTGGCAGAACCTTATACCACGTTTTTCAGTCAATTTCGCAGAAAGAAATGAGGTGGCGTGCCGGTGGATACAAGGGTCGGGAATGCCTGGAAACAGGGATAAAGTACGGTTCAAGAGTAAGAAAGGATGGCCGGGCGGATGAGATATTGATAGGTTCCGGGAGGTCATCGGAAGTAGTCATAGACCACCTCGGAGACCCTGATAGGTTCCGGGCGACCAGGTTAGATTTACAAATCACATTTCAGCTTGAAAACAAAGATAAGTTGATGGCATCTGACCTGTACAACAGCACGGCGATGCGGCGCAAGTTTGGCACATCACCAATTGGAAATAGGAAGATGTCTCTCATTAGGTCAGAGACTGGAGACACCCTTTATCTAGGCTCAAGATCGTCAGCAAAGAAGTTTTTCAGGCTGTACGACAAGTCATTTGAGATGAAGGGGTATCCTGGGGAGTTTTGGCGTGCTGAAGTTCAGTATGGGCGGGATCTGGCAAGTGGTGCCCTGAGGTGGTACTTGGACATAGGTCACAGCAAGAGTGCCTTGGTAGACCTGATATGTAGCGAATTCTTTGATGCTATAGAGTGGTCGCCCGTGCCTCAGTACCAGTACAATCCTCAGGACTTCCCCCCTGAGGATAAGGAGGCCACAACGTTAGCCAATAAGATGGACTGGCTGAAAACTTGCGTTAGGCCAACAGTGACCATTTTGCAAGATGAAGGGCTTGAGAAAGAGGCCAAAATTGCACTTGGTTTCAGCCCTGCTTGGGACCGTAGACAAGCAGCGAGTGAATTGCTGAAAAATGAAGAGTAGTTGCGAATGACAATACTTGACAATGCGAAGTAGTTAAAGTATAATTGCAAGCAATTAGTCAAGTTGAACTTAATTAAAACAATTAGTTAGAAGATTGAAAAGGAGAAAATACGATGGCATTTCAGGTAAGATTTGCTTGGCTTGACATACAGGGGAGAACCAAAAACCAGACAATCACTACCACGGCGGCCACAATAGCGGCGGCCCTTACGGATGTTGCAAATTATGTTGCTAAGTTTACTGTTATCTCTGACGGTGGCCTTACTGACATTTCGATTAGCGTGACCAACGCAGACGATGCGTTCGTAGCCGGCCCGGGTACCAATGTTGACGTTGGGGCCACGTTTCAGATGCAAACACCCACGCAAGGTAAAAAGATTATGAGGTTGCCTATGATTAAGGATGCCTTGGTAACGGGCGGCGAAGTCATTTTGACCGATCTTGGCGTCCTGGCGTGGACTGACCTTTTCTTGACCGGCGGTGTATGGCGGTTGAACAACGCAAACCCCACTTTCCAGACTGCGGTTCTGAAGGGTACATTGGATACATAAATGGTCATTAACATCAGGAATATCGGAGCTGTAAAAGGTTCTGTGTATGACTTGCCTCACGCAATGTCACTGCCTGATAATGATTGCCAAGTCCTTCTTGTTTCAAGAAGGACTTTGTATTTCATCCAGTTATTTGCTGAACAAGAAATGAAGTTTGTGTCCAGGTATGCAGAAGAGTTTGTCGGTTACGATCAGTTTATTATAGCGCAATCTGAGGCAGACAAAACGGACATAAGCAATATAGTAAACGGATATTTTTTGGAGGTGGTTCCAGTGACGTGCGACCTTGTAGCAGAACTACAAAACCTTACATTGGCGATAAACAGCATAGCCGGTTCGGACTGCGCCTCGTGTGGTACTGAGGTTGACCCAGCGGGCGCGCCCCCCCCAACCATAGGCCCCGGTGAGGATTTCCCTACACTCAATGATTTTGAAGTATACAAATGTGAAGCCGTAAACTGGTTGTTGGATGCCTTGATTGACATTTTTACCAAGCTGGATGCTTACGATGTGGCGTTCTGGACAACCACTACTGTAGCCACAGGTAGTGCCCTGATCACGGCCCTGGTAGCGACTACGCTGGTAGCTGGCATACTGCCTATTGTAGCCGGCGCAGTGGTAGCGATGGTTGTAGCATTGATTGCGGGCGCAACAATAGATATTGAGGGGATTACAAATGTGCTGGTAGTCAACCGGGCCGACTTGACATGCATCCTCTTTGACGGTGCAAACGCGGATGCCTCTAAGGCAAACTTTTTATCGGCTTTAACGGTGCTGGGGTTGAACGGTGCTGAAACAGGATTGATGAGCCTGATTTTGCCCTTTAATGTCGTTAATAACCTGTACGAACTTAACCCTGAAATACAGGGGCACACAATAACGGATGCTTGTACGGGCTGTGGTGCAGACTGCGGATTGTTCTTCGGAAAGAGCAACGCGGGCGTCGTGAGGGGGACGGGCGACCTAACCAAAGATGGTGCTACCAGAACCTTGTCAAGTGTATTTGACCCTGTTGCAAATTTCCACTATGTGACCGTAAATGTATCCGATCTGGGCGATGGCGTTAGTCTATTTGTTACCTGCTCGTTTATGGCCGCGTCCTGCGTCGGAACCAATAACGAAAACTGGGATTTTCAGCCGTTAAGCGTTTCGGGTTTTACTGATGCTGGAAGTTCAGGAACAAGATGTATAGATGGCGACCACACTGTTATGTGGACGGGAAGCCCGCCCGCATTTGGCGTAACAAAACAGGTTTCCTGGTTCGAGTATATCTCTACGACTGCCTTCACTCTGGATTGTCAGATGACCCAGAGGCCATAGAAGAAATGAGCCAGGGCCTACTATAGA
>VRUF01000260.1 GCA_019456245.1 Planctomycetota bacterium
ATTCCAATAAAGCGGGGGTTTACGGAGAACGATTTTATTGAACCGGCTGCACCAACTACGAGGAGGGTGTTGAAAATATTCGAGCCTACGAGGTTTCCTATCGAAAGGTCGTCGTGGCCCTTCAGTGCCGCGATCAATGATGTCATAAGTTCCGGAAGCGAGGTTCCTACCGAGACGATGGTAAGGCCGATGACGGCTGGGCTTAGGCCTACTCTTGCGCCTATGAAGGATGCGGATTCGACAGTAAAATCGGCACCGAATTTAAGACCGACCAGGCCAATGACTACAAATATCGCGGACATGTAGATAGGTCTTTTTGGATGGGGTTTTGTTTGGTGTATCTGCTCTTTGATCTTTCCATCCAGAAGGGGGGATGCTTTTGCGTCTTTAAGAGCGAAATATACGCTGGAGGAAATAATCAGGACAAACAGGGCGAGCAGGAAAAGGCTTTCGCCGAGGGAAAGATGGAGATTGTAAAGGACGGGAAAGAGTATAAGTGCAACGATCAACATGGCTGGCATTTCGCGTCTTAGCATCGTAAGTTTTACTGAGATGGGGCGGATCATCGCACAAATGCCGCCTACTAGTGCGAGATTTGCGATGTTGGAACCGTATACGTTTCCGATGGCCATGTCACCTGAACCTTTCAGAGTGGCCGAGATGCTGGCAGCTACTTCCGGTGCGGATGTTCCCATCGCGACGACGGTTAGGCCTATGATGAGGTGACTTATTCCGAATTTTTCGGCGATGGCGACCGAACCATCTACAAGGAGGTCGGCAGCCTTGATTAGAATCGCAAGGCCAACGGGGAAGAGAAGCAGGGCAGTAACCATGTTCAGTTCAAAAGGCATATTTTTCCAGCCTTGTTTTTTGATCACATAGTTGTCAGATTTTGCCTGCGACCAGACAGCAGTTATGGCCTCCGAAGCCGAGTGAATTACTCATCGCAATGTTCACTCTTAGATTTCTTGCCTCGTTGGGGACAAAGTCCATTTTCGGGTCACACTGCTTATCAACTTTATTAAGATTAATCGTCGGCGGGATAGCAGATTTTTCTATAGTCTTTGCAATGACGATCATTTCGACAGCTCCGCTTGCACCGAGAAGATGTCCGAGACAACTCTTTGTGGAACTTACCGGAACATTGTATGCGTAGTTTCCGAGTACGGTTCTGATCGCCTTGCTTTCGGCAATGTCATTTAGAGTGGTACTTGTTCCGTGTGCGTTGATGTAATCGAGTTTTTCGGGTAGAACGCCGGCTACGTTGAGTGCGTTTCGCATTGCTCTTGCGGCGCCGTCTCCATCCGGATTTGGCGCGGTTATGTGGTATCCGTCACCGGTGGCACCGTAACCTAACAGTTCACAGTATATCTTCGCGTCGCGTTTTTTGGCGTGTTCGTATTCCTCAAGGATGAGTATGCCTGCACCTTCGGAGAGAACGAATCCGTTTCTTGATGCGTCGAACGGTCTGGAAGCACCGGTTGGGTTGTTGTTGTCGGTGCTTAGTGACTTTAGTGAGCAGAATGACGCCAAAGCGACCGGTGTAAGAGCGGCTTCCGAGCCGCCTGTGACCATGACGTCACTTCTTCCCGAGCGAATATTGTAGAAAGCTTCGCCAATTGCATTGGCTGCCGATGCACATGCCGTAACAATACACATGTTCGGACCTTTAAATCCGTAGTGTATCGAAACGCAGCCGCTTGCGGCATTGCCCATGAGTTTTGGTACGCAGAAGGCCGAAACCTTTCTTGGGCCCTTGACGCGCAGCCTTTCGTGCTGATCTTCAATCTCCTGGATACCGCCAATTCCGGTTCCTATGATACATCCAATACGGTTGCAGTCTTCCTTTTCAGGTTCAAGGCCGCTGTCGGTGACTGCCTGTATCGCAGAAGCCATGGCCATCCGGGTAAACCTGTCCATCCGCTTGGCAATCCGGGAAGAGATGTACTTTTTTATGTCAAAATCTCTTATCTGCCCCCCTATTTTAGCAGAAAAATCAGTCGTGTCGAACACATCGACCAGCGAAATTCCGCTTTTACCCTCACAGAGGGCGTCAAAAAGACCATCAGCGGATTCGGCAAGCGCGGTTACGCAACCTAGACCTGTAATAACAACTCGTCTCGTATTCATAAAACCCGGATCACCGCTATTCATTATCTTTAGAAACAGTACTAATGTAATCTATAGCCGCACCGACAGTCTGAATCTTTTCAGCTTCTTCGTCGGGTATGGACATATCAAACTCATCTTCAAACTCCATGACGAGTTCGACGGTGTCCAGTGAATCGGCATTTAGGTCATTAATAAATGATGTTTCGCGGGTAATTTCAGCTTTATCAACACCCATCTGCTCACTGACTATCTCTATAACTTTTGTCTCGACTTCGTTTGTTTCAACGCTCACTTGTCTGTCTCCTATCTAAAATGATCTACAAATTTTCGACCAACTCTATCTTGAGTCAATAGATTTCTGTTAATTTTTTACACGATTCGCGGTACTATACCTGCGAAAGCGCTGCATTTCAATTGTTTTTTTGATATTTCTTACATGGCCATTCCGCCGTCTACGCATAGCACCTGCCCGGTGATATATCCAGCATCTTCGCTTGCTAAAAAGGCAATAGCCTTTGCTATGTCATCAACGGTTCCAAATCTTCTTGCGGGAATCATCTGCTTTGCACCTTCCTTTACCGGTTCGGGCAATACATCGGTCATTTCGGTTTGGATAAAACCCGGTGCGATGCAATTTAAAGTAACGCCTTTTTTTGCAACTTCTCTTGCGACCGATTTTGTCATACCTATTAGTGCCGCCTTGCTTGCCGAGTAGTTGGCCTGTCCTGCATTGCCCATAACTCCCGCGACTGAACTTAGGCTGATAACACGTCCGAACTTGTTGCGGATCATGGAACGCATGACGGTTTTTGTCGCTATGAACGCTGCACGGAAGTTAACTGCCATGACCTTGTCGAGGTCCTCGTCGCTTATCTGTATCATCAAACCATCGCGCGTGATTCCGGCATTGTTGACGAGTATGCCGATCGAACCGTGTTCCTTGGCGATGGCTTTGAGTGTTTCGACGAGAAGGTCGGTGTCTGTGATGTCGAGGCACTTTGTTTCTACGGTGAAACCTGCTTCTTTGACGACGCCTTCGAGTACTTCAAGCTGGTCAGCCATAATATCCATAGCTATGACATGGCGACCCTGTTTAAGGAGTTCGAGAACAACGCCACGGCCGATTCCCCTGGCAGCGCCTGTTACAATTGCAATCCTTTTGTCTGACATAAAAAATCTCCAAATTTCAAAAACCTGATCCGTTCGTTTACAAAGTCTGAAAAATTATTCCAGTACCTTTTGCAACGAAGCCAGATCACTTATATTCTTTACTTTCGTTTTTCTGTTTATTCTTCTCATCAGACCAGTCAGTACCCTGTTAGGTCCGATCTCGTAGAAATCTTCGACGCCTTCGGCAAGGAGCTTTTCCATGCACTTCTGCCAGAGGATCGGGGCAACAAGCTGTGTAACAAGCCCGTTTATTGTCTGTTCGGCGGTATTATAGTAGCCGGCATCGACATTTGCAACCACTTTGACGTCAGATGCAGCTGCAATGTGACTGTCTTTTAGGGCCTTTTCGAGGTTTTTGGCGGCAGGGTCCATAAAAGCTGTATGAAATGCCCCG
>VRUF01000261.1 GCA_019456245.1 Planctomycetota bacterium
GTACCTTATTCCGCCGCCATCGTCACCACCTTTGGCAATGATACTGCCGCCGACGGGGTCTTTTATCCAGGCGCATAAAGTAAAATCGCCCCCGAAGTCAAGAATGGGCGGATTGCCAAGATCCACATAATCGTCACCATCGAGCGCAAGTGCACTGCCGAACTTTCCCTCCGCCCATTGTGGGTCACCGGCGACGGTACCATCGTTGCCCTCGTCACTTGAGTCAGAGGCCGTACTGCCTCCATCCTCATCCAGTTCCCAGTGGCCGACAAGTTCGGGCGCCGGCGGAGGATCGCCCTCGCCATAAGTAATCACAAACATGTTCAGGCTCACTCCCTCAACCAAAAAACGTTCCACTGAAGGATCCGGTGTAGAAGAAGAGACAAGGGTATAGCTGTCGGTTTCAGTGGTATGATAGTAGCTTATATGACTCATCGATTGACCGCTTACTGATACATCGATATACTGGTCAGCACCCTGGTTCAGTACAGTTAGCGTAACCTTGCCCGTGCTGCTCTTATCAAAAGCAATGTCGGACAAGCCCATTCCTCTGCCGCTCTTATTCACTTTCACACGCTCACCGCCGATAGGTGTCAGATTTGTCCACTGTCTCCAACTGTGATAGGTTTTACCAAAGATTGTTTCTGCCCACCAGGGTTGTTGGCAAATTCCGGCAACCGAATTTGTCGGATGGTTTGTTTCAAACCACCAAAAACTCGCAACACCGCCTTTCATAGAGTCTATGATCGCCGTTGACTGTTGTATTGTTTCAGTCATGCCCGGGCCAATATTCTCACCCCAGGCACTGTGCCACTCATTCATTATAAGCGGTTTGCCTTCGATGTTATCGTAAATAGCTTGATACTCGGCTGTCGAAGTCTCGTAATAGTGATGACCGGTAACTATATCAACATTATCCCACGCATCACCGTCCAATTTACATGCATTGACGTAGTCATTTACTTTCCCGGCATCACACGTGGACGGCATCATAATCAAAGGCATAACGACACCGGCTGTATTTTGGCTGCTGTTGACAAGGTATTCAATATGATCAACGGTGTATTTGAAGACATTTTTGCTTTGTTCCGGTGTGTAGGATGCATCTTCCTGGTTGCCAAGCACTTCATCGGGTTCATTCATCATATTCAGTAAATCAAAGCTGATACCCTGCTGTTTAAACCATAGCAGATTAGCAAAGGCAAATTCGCCGAATTCTTTATAAGCGTTCTCTACCGACGTATCAAGCGTACCGCCGGCACTTACAGAGCGGTTTGTCTTCAGCCAGGCAGGCGGTGAGGCAATCATAGCACTAATTGTTACATTAGGATTTCGTGTTAGTGATTCGTTAATCATCGTCACAATTTTTTGCTGACTGCCTCCAAACGAAAATTCGTCAAGGTTTACCACATACGGATCACTGTTATCGTTGCTGCTTTCGACTCCAGCGGTGAACCAGAAGTAATGGTGGCCGTGAGTGAGATCGCCAAAGAGTTTTTGGTACGTATTCTCTCGGTACTGCGGAGGTAAGCCGTCAATCAGGTGGTTTAGCCACAAACATGTTCCGGCACCGAACCCCATAAACTCTTGATAGCGAGTAGTCAGGTCGATAGTGTAATTTTCCGACAGACCACTGGTGTCTGCGACTTCCTCTACGGTAACATCTGTAACAGCTAAGTTATTCGAATTCCCCCCGTAGATACTGATTCCGAGAGTATCGCCGAGTGCATCGCTGTTTTGACCCTGTGCCGTAGAGAACGCAACGCTGTAATTGTTGAAACCAGATGTTGCCGGATTGACCACATTAATAGCTATATCCGACGAGTCAGTAACATTTTGCAGTTTGAGATCCACAGCGGCGCTGTCAGCGTAACTTCTTATGTTGACAGTTAGGGTATACATTTTGTCAGCCTGAATCGTATGGCCGAGGTCTTTCCGGATTTCTGTCCAGTCGGCACCGCTCCACCAGCTGTTCATCTGGACCTTATCACCGTTGACTACACGAATGCCTCCTGTACTGTCTCCATCTTCACCACTTGCATTCGAATCTTCATCCCAGTCTGAGACGGTGGACATGTTACTATAGTAAAGTTCCACGCCATAAGAGGCTCGCGACATTAATGACATGAGAATCATGGCGATGATTAGACATGTCTTTCTCATTTCTCATATCCCGTGTTCTTGATTTATCGTAACCGGCATTTCCAATTTAACCGTTTACAATACATAATTCAGTCCTTTTGATGCTTATAATTCTACCAAATTCATCTTAAATTATCAAGGTTTTTCTTTTCCAAGGCGGTTTTCCTGCAAATTTATACAAAAGGCCGGACTGGGTTATGAAACTCTCGCGTTCTGCGGCATTGTCTGCGGGTTAGGTTTTTAAACATGAGATCAATTTTTGCGTAGGACATGTGAGTTGATCGCTGATGGCATTGTGATAGCCGATAATGGTAATATTGTAATCGGGATCGACTTGTACAATTGCGTAAGAATTATTTTCGGGATAAGGGCCGACAATCATCCCTTTCAAGGTGTAATAGTGAATTCCTTCAATCTGGTTGTAACTTCCCTCATGTTCATGGCCCTGGAAGACAGCTAAGACTTTGCCGCAATCCTGTAGGATTGTCCGTACTTCCTCAGCGTTATTGACGTAAATCTCGCCTACGCCATCGAGCAACTGATGAATAAATACAATAACAGGTACCTTTGCAGCAGTGACATCTTTGCGCAGCCAATCGAGTTCGACCGGTGGTATCTTGGAGTGTATCCAGTTGAAATTGCCGTGATCGTACGGAGTTCCATCGACATTGTAGTTGGCATCAAGAACAACAAAGTGCAGCCCATTCAGATCGAAGGAGTAGTAGCTGCGATCTCGGCTGATATTGGTGTTTTTAACATTGCTAAGGAATTGAGCTTTTGAAATACTGTCCATATCGTGATTGCCAAGTACATGGTATGTCGGGCCGTTAAAACGCTGGAATAGTTTCTCAATCGTTTGCAAATGTGAAATGGTTTGCTGTTCAACGGGCTGCTTATTTTGGTCTTTGAAGTCGCCGGTCTCAATAGCAAAATCTAGATTTTCCTCGTTCATAAGTTCAATACATTCTGTAAGCTTATCCTTGGAGTCGCGGTAAAAGCGGCTCCCTCTGGTGTCATTATCAGCATAGTGAACATCAGTGATTAGCCCAAATCGCGTGCTGCGATGAGAAGTCGCTGCTATTCTGCTATTACAGGAAAGCGAGCAAAGGGACAAGCCGGCAAGAGACCCGGTGCAGGCTTTCAGGAAAACACGGCGGCTTATCTTCCAGTTTTGATGACTTGGTTTAGAATAATTGGTATCCATAGATTTCTCCATAAGTTGGCCCTCAGGCCGTCAATAGATTGATTTCATCTTCCAGCCTGTGACAGTGGCCTTTATATCGCCGCCTCTGCTGAACAAGCTTATGCCTGCATTTTCCTTGTCGTGATTCTGCATATACGTCGCGGCCTGGCGATCGTTGACAAATATCTCGACCATGCCTTTGTCAAGGAAGATACGAAGGTTCAGATCTTCATTTTTCTTAAGCGCAAACGGTGGGCTAATCTCGCCCATTGTCAGGACTTTGCTCTCCGGCTTGAAAGTGATCGCAAAGCCATTGCCATCCTTAT
>VRUF01000262.1 GCA_019456245.1 Planctomycetota bacterium
GCCTTGGGCCTTCGGGCACTATCGCTGATGAAGGACGCCAACTTTGCGTTCTATATCGTAATAGCTACACTGGTGATGATCCCATTTACAATCTACTGGTCATACTGCTCGGTGTTTTTGCAGGACAAGGGTTTCGAGTTTATTACTATCACAATGAACTGGGGCCAGTTCGCAGAGATGTTCTTCATGCTTCTAATCCCAATCGCTCTGGCAAAAATTGGCCTCAAGTGGGCAATGCTGGCAGGCCTTGCTGCTTTGCTGGTAAGATACGTTGCCTTCTGGTGCGGTGGGGTTTTTGATATGCAATGGTTATACTTCATTGCGATACTTGTTCACGGTATCATCTTCGGTTTCTTCTTTGTCGGCGGCCAGATTTATGTCGACAAGAAAGCACCTAAAGAGATCAGAGCGCAGGCACAGGGTTTTATGTTCCTTATAACTTTCGGTATCGGTCTTTTGGCAGGTAACTTTTTAAACGGTGCATTGATAACAAAATATTCGACAGAAACAATTGTCGATGGCGTTAAAGAAATAAGCTACAACTGGGATCCTATCTGGATGATCACTACGATATTCTCGACTGTTTTGCTTGTTGCTTTCTTTGTTTTCTTCCGTGACAAACTCGACCAGCCCGGCACAGAAGCCGTAAGTGAGGCTGTCAAAGAAATCTCAGAAGAGGAGATAGTGTAATGCCAAAATATCTTCTCGGAACCGATAACGGCGGAACCGTTTCTAAGGCTGCTTTATTTACGCTTGACGGTAAAGAAATCGCAGTCGCCGCGCGGCAAACGGAACTGCTAACCCCAAAGGCCGGCTTCGTTGAGCGTGACATGGCGAAGATGTGGACCGCAACCGCTGAAGCAATTAAAGAAGTCGTGACAAAATCCGGCGTTGACCCTGCCGATATCGCTTGCGTTGCGTGTACCGGTCACGGCAATGGTATCTATCTGATCGACAAAGACGGCGAACCGACGAGAAATGCCATTATGTCCAGCGACGGACGCGCGAGAAGTTATATCGAAAAATGGACCGCCGATGGTGTTGACAAAGCGATCCGTCCGAAAACGATGCAATGCATCTGGCCCGCCCAGCCGAACGCATTGCTTGCATGGATACGAGACAACGAACCCGACGTATTGAAAAAATCCGCACACGTTCTTATGGCCAAGGATTTTATCCGCTACCGTCTTACCGGCGAAGCTTACGCGGAACTTACGGATATGTCCGGTTGCAGCCTGATGAATGTCGGCACGGGTGAATATGACGCCGATGTCCTCGAAGCGTTCGGCATCGGTGAAATGCAGAGGCTTTTACCGCCGCTGAAACGTACCGCTGACATCTGCGGACAGATCACTTCCAAAGCCGCCGAGCTTACCGGTCTTAAAGAAGGCACACCGGTAGCAGGCGGCATGTTTGACATCGACGCGTGCGGACTTGCATCGGGGATTACCGACGAGTCGCAGCTTTGCGTCGTCGTAGGCACCTGGGGAAACAACCAGTATATCTCCGACAAACCCGTCATCGACGGCGTGTTTATGACGTCTTGCTATTCGATACCGGGCTATTACCTGATGCTCGAAGGAAGCGCAACCTCGGCAGGGAACCTGGAATGGTTTGTAAACCAGTTCTTCGCCGCCGAAAAACAACTCGCCAAAGAGCAAGGCAGATCGGTCTATGACATTTGCAACGAACTGGTCGCGGCAACCGACCCGAAAGAATCAAAAGTCATCTTCCTGCCCTTCCTTTACGGCTCGAATGCGGGCATGGACGCCAAGTCATGCCTGGTAGGCATGGCAAGTCATCACAGCAGATCAGATGTCCTTCGCGCGATTTATGAAGGCGTAGTCTTTGCACACATGACGCACATGGACAACCTGAAAAGTTTCCGCAACATGCCCGAAACAATTCGCTTGACCGGCGGCGCCGCAAGAAGCGACGTATGGCTCCAGATTTTCGCGGACTGTTTCCAGTCAACCGTAGAAATTCCCGATGGCACAGAACAGGGCACCCTCGGAGCAGCGATTGCGGCTGGTGTTGCGGTTGGCTGTTTTAAAGATTACCAGGAAGCTATCGATAAGATGGTTAGTTTCTCGAAAAGGATCGAGCCGAACCCGGAGATGAAAGATCTTTATCAGGAAAAATATTACAGGTACAAAAAAATCATCGAAACCCTCGATCCCGTCTGGAAAGACCTGGGTTAAGTTTCGCATAGGAAACTGGAATGAAAAGACAGGATAAGGCACTCGGATCCGGAACTGAAATTCCCTTAAGCAATAACATTAAAAAACTGAATCATAAAGCCCTGCTCATTGAGCAGGGCTTTTTTTAAAAAGAATTTTCAAGCCTATAGAACTTACCGCCCTTTCAAGTCGGCTTCTGCTAGTCCTTTAAAAGAAGACAATTACACGCAACCGCGAAAGAAACTAACAGGCCGGGTATATTTAGGCGGAACAAAATTTGCTATTTTTTATTGACACACTATATGTTCCACTTATCATAACCTTATAACTAGATATGGTACTGAAAAGTTTAACTTTTTTTGATTTTGGCATGTTTAATCCAACAGGTTGCCTGTGAAATGCCCGTTCTGCAAAGAAGATCATGATAAAGTCATCGACTCACGCTCCAGCGAGGGAGGGAGGGTCATAAGACGACGACGCCAGTGCCTTGCGTGCGCCAGGCGATTTACCACCTATGAAAAAATCGCAGAAGGTTTCAAGCTCAATGTAGTGAAAAAGGACGGCTCCAGACTTCCATACGACAGAGACAAAGTCATCGCAGGTTTGCAGAAAGCATGTTACAAGAGGCCCGTTTCCGTAGATCAGATTCAAGCTATCGCCGACAGAGTCGAAGAGGACATCTTCAGAGAATTCGACAAAGAAGTATCGTCAAGGTTCATTGGTGAAAGTGTAATGAGAAATTTGAAGGATGTTGACAAAGTCGCGTACATTAGGTTTGCCAGTGTATACAGGCAATTTACAGATGCGGGCGATTTTATAGAAGAAATAAGACAGGCTATTCAGGAACCCGACAGGGAACACCAGCCGGGACTTTTTGGTGATTAGCAAACTTGTGCTTTGTCCGCAAAAGAATGTTTTGGCTTGAAAAGCAATATGGAGAATTGACCAGGTGCAGCTCAACGTAATTAAATACGACGGCTCGACAGAAGAGTACATGCATACAAAGGTCATCGGCACTTTCCACAATGCCCTCGCACTTGCCGATGAGTCAAATGTCTTTATCGCCGAACAATTAGCCGATGCTATCACCTTCAATTTATATAAGAAAGGTACGCATCATATAACGAGCGAAGAAATACATCTGGTAATAGAAGCTGTTCTTTCGGCGACGGACTACCATGAAGCTGCGATGGCACTTAGCGAATATCGCAACACAAGAAAACTCAGACGCAACCGTATAGTTGTTGTAAACAACGATGAACCACAATCGAGATGGGATAAGTCAATAATCGTCAGCGGGCTGGTCCAAAAGAACGGTTGTGACAAGCATGTCGCCAGAGCAATAGCTTCTTCTGTGGAAGAAAAAGTATTGAATCTGGCAATGTCTAAAGTAACCGCAAGCTTAATTGAACATCTTGTTCATGCTTACACAGAAACAATGCTCCTGG
>VRUF01000028.1 GCA_019456245.1 Planctomycetota bacterium
AGATGAATATCTTGAGAAGCTGTCCACTTTTGTCGGGGACGAATACGGCAGGCAGTTTCGGTCGCAGTTTAAGGACAGACGTGGGTCCAGTGAGCTGGCAATGCTGGCGGCGCCTACGAGAGAAGAATATGATCAGCTTGAAAAGGCTGTTGCGATAATGACCTTGACAGAGAAGGAAAATGTTGCGAAACTAAGCGATCAGCAGGTTTTGAAGATCGCCGATGATGCCGGGATCGATGCCGGGATATTTGCTATTTTCATTAATGGTTATTCGTTAGAGTGTAAGAAAGACAATAATTAGAACCGTGTTTTGTGGTTTGCGCTGTGCATTCCACGAAAATTTTTCATAACCCAAATTGAAGGGAACCAAAATGTCAGTAAAAATCAGAATGATGAGGTTGGGGCGGCGGCATCGTCCTTTCTTTAGAATCAATGCAGTCGACTCGCGTGTGCCTCGTAATGGGCGCATCCTTGAAAAACTCGGTCACTATGATCCGCTCGAAAAGGATGAGAGCAAACAGATCGTTCTTGATCTTGAGAAGGTGAAGGCATGGCTTGATAAGGGCGCTATACCGAGTGAGACGATTGATGATATGCTTGGAAAACTTGGGCTCGAAACCAATTTTGCAATAGAGAGAAAGAAACGCCGGGAAAAGGCAAAGGCTATCGCTAAGGCTAAGGGTAAACCGTTTGATAAGGCACAGCGGGCAGATGTTGTCAAGGCTGCGGAAACGGCGGCAGCGAAGGTTGACGCTGAGGCAAAAGCGAAGGAAGACGAGGCAAAGGCAAAAGCAGAGGCTGCTGCGGCGAAGGCAAAGGCTAAAGAAGAAGAAGCTGCTGCGAAAGCTGCTGAAGTTGAGGCAAAGGCTAAAGCTAAGGAAGAAAAAGCTGCTGCGAAAGCTGCTGAGGCTGAGGCAAAAGCTAAAGCTAAGGAAGAAGCTGCTGTAGAAGCTGAGGCTGCTCCGGAAGCTGTGGAAGAAAAGGTTGAAGAAGCTGCTCCCGAGGCTGCTCCGGAAGCTGTAGAAGAAAAGGCTGAAGAAGCTGTAGAGGCTGCTCCTGAGACAGAGGAAACTACAGAAGAAGAGAAAGCAGAATAGATACAGTGTGGGCGAGGCCCACCCTACAGACTATAAATTTATGTAGTCCAAATGATTTACAGGCCTGTCCGGTGAGTTTAGTTTTCCGGACAGGCCTTTTAATTTATTATTTTCTATTTTCGATTTACTATTGAAAAGGCTTAAATGCGGATCGATGTATTGACATTGTTTCCTGAGATGTTTTCGGGGCCTTTGGATCACTCTATTATTGCCAGAGCCAGAGAGCGTGGAGTGCTTGAGGTTGTGCTTACTAATATTCGCGATTTTTCTGTTGGCAACTACAGCCGGGTCGACGATAAGCCTTACGGGGGCGGGCCGGGGATGGTTATGATGCCGGGGCCGGTGTTCGATTGCATTGAGCACGTTGAGAAGCTTTCGGAGGTTAAAGCCAGACGGATTATTCTTTCTCCACAGGGAAAGCCGCTTAAGCAGGAATTAGTCAGGGAGCTTAGCTGCGAAGATCGACTTATTTTGATCGCGGGTCGGTACGAAGGATTCGACGAGCGGATCGTTGAAGCCCTTAGAGCCGAGCAGGTATCGGTCGGTGACTATGTGCTTAGCGGCGGAGAGATTGGGGCGATGGTTGTGATCGATGCGGTGACACGACTATTAAAAGGGGCACTTGGGGACGATGAATCTTCGATGGATGAATCGTTTAGTGAAGGGCTTTTGGAGTACCCGCAGTATACACGGCCGGAGGAGTTTCGGGGGATGAAGGTGCCGGAGATTTTGCTCAGCGGAGATCACGCGAAAATAGCGGCATGGCGGAAGCAGCAGAGCATAGAAAAAACAAAAAAGCAACGCCCCGACCTGCTTGGGGGTTAAGGGCAGTGCGGCTATCCGTTAAAGTCTGCGAATGAAATTAGCATTACAAAGAACGCTATTAGAATTAATGATATTGCTCCTGTTGGCAATGCAATGTTCTTTAGGGGCAACGGTTTGGTTTGATTGGGTTTATTGCCATCGGAATATGCCTTGTACAGGAATGCGAAGAATAACTCCGAGGCGATGATAGCGTAAAAAATCGTAAGCAGCGCACATGCCATACCAACACCAATTCCTGATGGGTCACTTAGATTACTAAGCATTTGTATAAGCCCTATTAACGTACCGATGAGACCTGCGCCGATGATATAGCGGCTTGCGTGCAGAGCTATTTCGGCAAATCTTGGGTTTGGCTTGGGGTTTTTGGAGACTAATGTTAGAAAAGCGTTTGGGAGGAATCTTAGAAAGTCTGTTCCGAATGCGGCCAGAAGCATAAAGAATGTAATGCCGAACGTAACTATCAGGGACGGAATGTTGATGAAGAGCAATGCACCGGTACCAACTGCGATACAGGCGATGATAATGAATAACACGCCTGCAAAACCGATCAAACGACATGGTGAAAACTTTCTTGCTTGTGAATTTTCCATTTTCCAGTTCCTAAATAAGATTATCACTTCACCTTATTGTATATCGGACAGAAAAAGGTGTCTGTTAAGTTGTTTTTGGGTTTTAGATGTGAAAAATTTATTTGTTAGAGATGAGCCTTTTTATGGCCTTAATGGTGGCAAATTCCCGCGAGTAAAGCCATAATTCATGATTCCCGTGAATAAACGGGAAATTTCAATCGCGATCGGTACAGGAGTTTTACCAGATATTTGCGGGCCTGTTTTTTGTTCGGTTTGCAGAGTTTTTTAGAATTTAAATATCATGTCCGCCTGGATTTTTTTGTAGTTGTCGTTGCCGGCGCCCTGCTCGTTATCATAATAACTGAGAGCGGCTTGCAGATTTTTCGCCAGTTGGTATTTAAAGTTGAAGATATACTGTCTACCGCTGCTAGCAAACAAATAGTTACCATTTTACTCGCGGGCATTTACTACCCTTAAGGGTATAACTCAACCTAAAGCAGTTATTTGACGGCATTTTCCGGCTATTTGTTTTGGGGTAGCGGAAAATCGTTGATTTTGTTAAATCTGATCAGCGTAATCGCACTGTGTGGGTTCTGGATGACTTCTCCAGTAAGTGTCACCTTTTTGTTTATGGATTTTTTCAGGTTGTTTTCGGCAATTGTATCGGCAGGTACCGCGTAACAGATGACTTTTCCGGTATCGGCAACGACCAAATACTTTTGTATTCCTGACTCTGCGGTAAATATCTGGGAGAGTTTTACTATTCCTGTTACGATAAACTGAGAATCGATCGGTATGTTTTTAAGTTCGGCAGCAAGTTTTTCTTTTATTTTTTTTGTGGCGTTGGCAAGTTCATAATCCTGTTTCAGGAGTGCGTCTTTGGCAATGATAGCCAGTTCGAAACGGCCGACAAGATTTGAAAGGTACTTGGCGTAAAGCTTTGCTTTTCCAGCTTCGGGATCCTTTGCGATTTCTTCAAGTGCGGCTTTGATCTTGCTGTAGTCCTGTTTTTCTGTTGCATTTTTTCTTTGCGCTTCGACGAGTTTACTAATCTCGCGGCATTGGCTCAATCTTTTAAACTCCGAACTCGTCTGTATTATTGGTGGTATTGGATCCTGTGTATTAGCGGTGGAAGGAGCGGCTGAGCCGGCAGCTGTTTTTTCAATAATTTTTTCGAGATTTGGTTGCGGTTTTCCTTTTGTTACCGGTCCAACGTATTTGATGAACTGTGTGCTGACCCAGAGATATGCCCCTGTCGGTGGTGTGATCTTGTAGTATCCGCTGGTTTCTGCACCAATGCGATGAATGATGTCTCCCTTGTTGAGCTTTGTCTGGTATCCATCAGAACGTAAAGGATCGATGTCTTTTGATCCCGCCCAGATACGTACTGTGTCGACTCTTACGGTGCCGATCTTGTCGTTGCCGGGTTCGAGTGTTACAGAGTCTTTGGATATCCATGAAAAGCTTCCTTTTGGTGGAAGTATCTTTGCCCAACCGTATTCGGCACCTACAACTGTTACCGCTTGTCCGGCGTTTAGTTTACCGCACGTGTAATAAAGAGTTCCGTTGCCGGCGCGGGTGTATACGTTTTCTCCCGTTACCTGTGCGACATAGGGAAATGTAATTGCCCTTGGCTGCTTCGCAGCAGCCGGTTCAATCACAGGGACATTCTTTGCTTCCTGAGCTATGGCAAGAGAAGTCACGATGGTAATGATAACGGTAAGGACAAAAAGACTGTTTTTTCCGGACAGCATTTTATATCTCCTTTTTTTTGCTATGAATTATGGCACTGAATATTTTATTGCCGTACTTTTTAGGGGTTTAATCCTATCAGTACAACCGGCAGTTGTCAACTATATATACTGATCACGATTGAAAATTCCCGTTTTGTTCGCGGTAACTTGCTTGTTAACAAATAGTCACCTTTTTACTCGCGGCCATTTACTACCCTTAAGGGTATAAAAGCCCTGAGGTAATAAACTTTTGCGCCTGTTTTGACGTATTACTGGATGTCAGGGCCCAGTTTTTTTAATTCTTCCTCGCACATTTTGATCTGTCCCGGGTCGGCAATCTTTTTTCTTGCTCGATCGAGATATTTAATCGCTTTATCGCTCTTGTTTAAATATCTGGCATATAGGATTCCCAGCATAAGCTCTACCTGCTCATTGTGCTGGGTGTTTCCATAGTGTTTCAGGAACTTTTCGTATGCATTTGCCGAGAAGGCCCATTTGCCTTCAGCCATCATTTGATTTGCGATATCGAGCTGCTGCTGTCTTGGCATTACCTGTTCATCGTCAATGGCGATTAGCTCGAGATATTCTCTGACGGCGTTTGGGAGGTCGTGGCTAGACATAGAATCGGTTATTCCCGAGCGTATTTCGGCGATCTTTCTTTCTTTTTCAATTTGCTGAGGCGATTTTTTTGTTTCGGTCGCCTTTACCCATTTTTTTTCGTTATGGGGATATTGGCCGGGTGCTTGATGCCTGAACTGGCGTCTTCTATTCCATTGTTTGACGATCATCCATAAAGTGGCCTGTTCAGTTCTTATCAGCTTTGTTGACAGCAATAGCATTGTTACCAAAATCCCATAGGCATAACCTGAAAGATGCGCATCGTAGGCAACACCGGCTGAGGTGGCATAGAGCAAGTTATCGATTACGATCATCTTTATGGCAATAAACAGCGATGCCTGTACTTCGAATGTACCTATGAAAAAGAGCCAGTATGCAACTGTTACGATGCTGCGCGGAAATAGTACCAGGTATGCTCCTGTTACGGCAGCGACTGCTCCGCTTGCGCCGAGTACCGGGGATTGGGCCCATATAACGTGACCTATACCGCTGAAAACACCTCCTGCGAGGTAGAAGCAGATGTACCCTATATTACCCATTTTATCGTTGACGTTTTTTCCAAAGAGATAAAGAAAGTACATGTTGCCGATAATATGCATCCAGCCGGCGTGCAGAAAGGCGTATGTTACATACTGCCAGATGAAAGGGCTGTTTGGGTACAATTTTAACTGATCTGCCCAGGGGCGAATGACTCTTTCTACCCACCCATCGCCGATGAATTCGTTATACTTATCGTATGTCAGCAGGAACATCGCGACATTTAGCGCGATAATCGCATAATTTGCATATGGTGTCCTGCGGGGACGTATATTTGTACCTATTGGCAATAGCATTGTTTGAACCTTGCTTTAAGACAGGGTTTGTTTATGGTGGAGTATTGTAATGGGCGTTGGGAGATATGACAAGAAATAAGTCGCTTCGCGACAGTTCTTAGTTGGTAGTTCTTAGTTCTTTAGTTAAGGAAGCCCTGAAAAGTACAGATAAAGCCGCCAAGCTACCTATCTTACCAAACAAGAATCCCGGTTTTTAATTCCTCTGGGGCAAATATTTTTTTTGTCTGTTTCATTTAGACTAACTCCAACAATACATCAATAAATTCACTAAAAATTGGCTGTATATTACAGCAGTATAGGTCTTTTCGCCCGTCAGGCAACCACATTTTTTTCTGCTATCCAGCTTATACTGCCCTATCATGATGCCGTAATAAAGCCAAATAATGCGAATTTCAGCGGATAATTTATGCCCAAATATCCTTTATAGGCCAAAAAAACTAAAATTTCTATTGAAATTGGCTCGGTGGTCGATATAATGTTACGTTTTACCATATGGAGCAAAGAAATGAAGAAAGACATACATCCTAAATACCATGATGTATCGGTACGTTGCGGTTGCGGAAATACGTTTGAAACCTGCAGTACCGCCAAGGAAATCCACGCGGAAATCTGTTCGATGTGCCACCCGTTCTACACGGGCAAGCAGAAGTTTGTCGACACCGCCGGACGTATCGAGCGGTTCACTAAGAAGTACGGCGGCGACTACTTCAAAAAGAACAAAAAGTAGCTATTCACGTTTACCAGCTTGCGCTGTTGGTCATGATTTACAAATTGTGCATTGGCAGCGCAATTTTTTTGCCCTTACTACCTCAAATTAAGATCACGCGATGGCACAGGAAAAAGATTCATTTCTGGTTAAACTTGACGAGCTCGACGGGCGATACGCCGAGATCGACGCCCAGCTTGCCGACCCTGAGATTGCAAGCAATATCAACAAGGTCATCCCACTCAGCAAAGAACAGGCCAAGCTGAAACCCATGGTTGAAAAGTACCGCCAGTACTGCAAAGCCTGCGGTGAACTCGATGATGCCAAAGCAATGCTCGACGATCCCGACATCGAAAAGGATATGGCAGATCTTGCCGAAATGGAAGTGACCGAACTCAACGAAAAAATCGCTACGTCTCTGGAACAGATCAAGGAAACGCTTGTAATGAGCGACGACGCCTCGATCGGATCGGTTATCATCGAGATACGTCCGGGTACAGGCGGCGATGAGGCCGCATTGTTCGCCCGCGACCTTTACAACATGTACACGAAATATGCCGAGAAAAAACGCTGGAAAATTGAAACCCTCGAGTTTAGCCCGACAGAGATGGGCGGTCTTCGCGAGGCCATAATAAATGTCAAGGGCAACGGCGTATGGGCGGATCTGGGATACGAAGGCGGCGGACACCGCGTCCAGAGAGTGCCCGAAACTGAAACACAGGGAAGGATCCACACATCGGCAGCGACTGTTGCGGTACTTCCAGAACCGGAAGAGGTCGACGTTTATATCGATCCTGCCGACGTACTCGAACACGTAAGCCGCGCAGGCGGGCCAGGCGGACAAAGTGTAAACAAGCTTAACAGTGCGATAAAACTCGAACACGTCCCAACCGGAATTACCGTCAGCATGAGAGACGAAAAAAGCCAGCACAAAAACCGTGCAAAGGCATGGCGGATACTGCGAACGCGTATCTATGAAGTTCAAATGAAGAAGATTAACAAAGAACGTGATTCGCAGCGAAAGACAATGATCGGATCGGGCGACAGGTCTTCGAGGATACGGACGTACAATTTCCCGCAAAACCGCGTGACCGACCATCGCATCGGTCTCTCGCTCTACAGCCTCGACAAAATCATCTTCGGCGAACTGGACGATATTATCGACGCACTGAAAGACTACGACAAGCAGCAAAGGCTGCAAAATATCTAATCACCCACAAGCAGTTGACCAATTGAAGAAGAAAATGATCATAGTTGTTACAGGAATGGTGGGCATCGACAAGAAGCAGTACCTTCAACAGGTCTGCGACCTTGCCGCTGGGCGCGGTAAAAAAATCACACTCTGCTCGGTCGGTGACATGATGTACGCCGAAGCACCCGATATCGCGCCGGGCAGAATTCTCGATATACCCCTGCAACGGCTCCGCTCACTTCGCAGAAGCGTATTCAAGGACATCATAGCAAAGGCACATACGGAAGAAAACGTAATCGTAAACACACACGCGACCTTCCGCTGGCGGCATGGACTTTTTCCAGCGTTCGATTTCGACCAGATGCGTCAGCTAAACGCCGACATGTACCTCTGCATCGTCGACAGCGCAGACGCCCTGCACCTGCGACTTGCCAGCGAACACACCATACAACACTCGCTAAAAGATCTGGTTGTCTGGCGAGAAGAAGAAATACTCGCAACCGAAATGATGCAGCAGGCGGTAAACGAAAAGGCACTTTACAATTGCCTTGCGCGCGGCGATGGCGACGCGACTATCGAAACCTGCTACCGGCTTATATTCGAGCAGCAGCGAAAAAAGGCATACCTTAGCTTTCCCATCACGCACGTTATGGACATGCCCGACATCATCGAAGAGATCGGCGGTTTTCGCGATCTGATGAAACAAACCTTCACCTGTTTCGACCCAGCCGATCTCGAAGAAGCATACCTTCCCTACTACGCCGCAAAAGCCGCCAATGCGGGCCTCGAATATGTCGAGATAACTTCGCTCGGACAAAAGGTAAGATTCGCGCTCGGCGAAGTTCAGCAGGCAGCACGCGACATCAACAGCCAGATATACACGCGCGACTTCGCGCTGATCGACCAGGCCGATATGATCATCAGCTACATCCCGCATCTTACCGGCGGACGAGCCGCAATATCGAGCGGCGTCGAACGCGAACTTCAGCACGCACACGAAGCAGGCAAAGACGTTTACGTCATCTGGCCGACACCAAGCCCACCCTCCGTCTTTGTCACGCAGACCGCAACGCAGGTATTTAAAAGCATAGACGAAGCGACGGAATTTTTCACGAAGGCGGGGTTCTTCGATCCGGCAAAACAGGAAAGCCGCCGATGATTGACTGTAAACTTATTTCCAGAAAGGTTTCGTCAAACGCTTCGCTGCAATCCGTCACACACTTATTCGCGTCCGGAAAACACCCCGCCATTCTCGGCGGAAACCTTTCCAAATGCGATTCCAACAGGTTCAGCGTCTGGAGCGCAGAACCGGTTGACATATTCGAATTTACCGACGGCGATAAAAAACCTTTCGACAAACTTGCCGCCGTGATAGACCGCTATACCCTTGACTCGGCAGACAGCGATTTACCAAATGGAATGTTCCGCGGCGGATGGATCGGATATTTCAGCTACGATCTTCGGCGATACATCGAAAAAGTTCCAAACTCAGCCGAAAACGACCTGCACCTGCCACTGATCCGTCTGTGCTTTTACGACAATGCGATATGCTACGACCATCGGGACCGATCATGGTACCTGTTAGCACTGCAAATGGGCGGCGATACGGAATCCGCCAAAAACAAAATCTCAAAACTCAAAGGCTTGCTGGCAAAAGCGGAAAAAATAAAACTGCCTCCCCTGCCCGATGCGAACCTTGACAACATAAACGTTTCGCAAATAGACTGCAACATGTCGCGGAATTTCTACACCGATGCGCTTGCCAAAACAAAACAATACATCATCGACGGCGAAGTGTACCAGATAAACTTTTCGCAAAGGTTCGCCTGCCCCTGCGATGCTGACCCCGCCGAACTGTATCGCTGGCAGAACGAACACAACCCAAGCCCGTATGCCGCTTACATCGGCGCCGATGACTTTGCTCTGGTAAGTGCCTCGCCGGAAATGTTCGTCACGATAGACGCCCACGCCGTCTCGACCAAACCGATAAAAGGAACACGCCCGCGGCTAAAAGACTGCCAGGCGATAAACCAGCTTAACTTCACCGAACTGGTCGAAAGCGAAAAGGACCAGGCCGAACTGAACATGATAATCGACCTGGAACGAAACGACCTCACGCGATTCTGCCGTTACGGAACCATCAAAGTAACCCAGCCGCGTACCATCGAAGCCTACCCCACTGTTTATCACGCGGTCGCAACCGTCGAAGGCAAACTCCGCCAAAACGAAAACACTCGCGGAGAAAATTTCTGCGAAATGCTAAAAGCAATGTTCCCCGGAGGTTCGATCACGGGCGCACCGAAGATACGCTCCATGGAAATAATCGACGAGCTGGAACCGACCCGGCGAAACGCGTATACCGGCAGTATCGGCTTTATCGGCATCGATGGCAATGCATGCTTGAATATCGCGATAAGAACAGTTATCATCACGAACAAGACGGCATACGTACAAACCGGCGGCGGCATCGTAGCAGATTCCGACACCAACGAAGAATGGGACGAAACCATTACAAAAGCACGCGCACTGCTGGCGGGTATCGCTGCCGTAAACGAAAAAACCGCGACTGTAAAAGGTAATTAAGAAATGGCAAAGGTTTTCCTAAACGACAAAATACTCGACGCCCAGGACGCCGCGGTACCGGTCGGTGACAGCGGACTGCTTTACGGCATGGGACTCTTCGAAACCATGCGCGCGGCATCCGGCAAGGTCTTTTGTCTCGATGACCACATAGAACGACTCTTTACCAGCGCAGAAAAACTAGGCATAAAACACGATCTTACCAAAGATGCCATCGAAAAAGCGATAGACGAAGTTTTAACAGCCAACTCCCTTACCGACTCTCGCCTAAGATTAACCCTGACAGCCGGATCCATGAGCGATGAGACGACCGTAGCGACCCTTTTGATAACCGCGACAGATTTTACGCCCTATCCATCCGAGTACTATGAAAAAGGTGTAAGGGTTATACTCTGCGATTTTCGCCAGACGGGCGCAGACCCCCTTTGCGGACACAAGACGACAAACTATTTCGCAAGGCTTATGGCTCTTAAAAAAGCACACGAAAAACAAGCCGCCGAATCTCTCTGGTTCACCACCGACAACCGATTAGCCGAAGGATGCGTAAGCAATGTTTTTATCGTAAAAGATTCTGTATTGTACACCCCGCCATTAACAACGCCGGTACTAAACGGAATCGCAAGAAGAACCGTCTGCGAAATAGCGATAGAAAATCGCATAGAACTAAAAGAAAAGGATCTCGCCGTAGAGGACCTCCTCGCTGCCGATGAAATTTTCATAACAAACGTAATAATGCTCGCAATGCCGGTAACATCAGTAGAATCCCACACAATAACAGAAGGAAAACCGGGCCCGGTAACAAAACAGATACTCGAAGAATTTAGAAAGTTAGTGACAGGAGTAAAATGATTTCACCACGAAGGTAAGAAGGGCACGAAGAAATAAATAAATATAGCGGGCGAAAGGACGAGCCAGTAATATGGTGGTGGTGCTTTTGTGATAATAAAATTTTGAAAGATATAAAATGGAACACAAAGAGCTAATCAAGCTTGAACAGCAGGGGAAAATCTTGATTGGAGTAGATCGTGCAATGGCACGAAAATTTTACACAGATATTCCGGTATCTACAATTAATGAAGAAACAGGAGAAGCACCATATTTTGAGAAGATAATTGTATGGTTCGCATTCCTTTCTGGACCAATAGCTTTGATTTCAAGCATTGTTCTTGGTTTTTTTGCATTTAAATGGTGGGGCGTTACCTGTCTTGTCTTGTGCCCTGTCACATTCCTTGTATATTCTTCGCTGTCGGCGAGAGGTGACTCAAAATCAATTGGAATTACTTTATTACTTTTTATCTCAGTAGGTGTTCACTTTTTTGGCAATCTCAATATGTTCTGGGTTACTTTATTTGTATGTGTGTTTTTGTTCTCATTATGGTGTATTAGAGTGTTGTATTGCTCAGCAACCTTGCTACTTCGGTGTTTTGTGATTCGAAATAGAAGGGCTTTCGAGTACTTGTCAGATTATTTAACCATTGAACAGATATAGATTAAAAAACGGGTATTATTGTTCACCACGAAGGTAAGAAGGTCACGAAGAAGTTTTTATTGTTGAACTTTAACTTCGTGAACTTCGCGTCCTTCGTGGTAAAATAAAACGTATTACGATAATGAATAATATCCAAGAACCAAGAAAGACACGAAATGGAATTTGATCAATTATCTAATCAGGTTATTGGATGTGCTTTGGAAGTGCATCGTGCATTGGGGCCGGGCCTTTTGGAATCGACTTATGAGCAATGCCTTGCACATGAATTATCTCTGTCAGATATTCCTTTCAAACTCCAGTTTCCGCTTCCGGTGAAATACAAAGATATTAAGCTGAATTGCGGTTATCGAATCGATTTATTTGTAGATGATAAAATTATTGTTGAACTTAAAAGCGTCGAAAATATAATGCCGGTGCATAGGGCTCAGTTGCTTACATATATGAAGCTTTGCGAGGTAAAAGTTGGATTGTTAATCAACTTTAATGTAGAGATGCTCAAAACCGGAATTAAACGTTTTGTTCTTTGAAAATGATTTCACCACGAAAAACATTATATTCTTTCTTTTATCTTCGTGACCTTCGCGTCCTTCGTGGTAAAATCAACATCTAAGGAATCATATTATGCCTACTCAAATAAAACAGGTTGCAGAAGCTATTGAAAAGATCGCCCCACTTGGGCTTGCTCAGGATTGGGATAATGTCGGTTTGCTTGTCGGCGATGAGAATAAGAATATAAAGAACATTCTCATCACCATCGATGTAACCGCCGCCGTTGTCAAAGAAGCGAAGAAACTCAAGACCGATCTGATACTCAGCTATCACCCTATCATCTGGGACGGCCTGAAAACCGTTACCACCAAAACAGAAACCGCACACATCGTCGAACTTATCCGTTCAAAAATTTCGGTCTTTTCGATCCACACCGCTTTCGACGTCGCAGCCGGCGGCGTCAACGACCAGCTCGCCGAAATCGTCGGCATTGAAAACCCAAAACCCATCGGCGACTATGTAGCAAGCCCGGAAGGAAACTACTTCAAAATCGTCACCTTCGTTCCCGTCGATTCGATAAACGATGTCGCCGAAGCAATCTTGGGCGCCGGCGCAGGTGCCGTCGGCAATTACTCCAAATGCTCCTTCCAAACCCCCGGCACAGGAACATTCCTTCCCATGCAGGGCGCAAAACCGGCCATCGGCAAAAAAGGCAAACTCGAAAAAGTAAACGAGATCAAACTCGAAAGCATAGTCCCCGAATCAAAAGTCGCAGCCGTCATCGAAGCAATGCGAAAAGCCCACCCCTACGAAACACCGGCCTTCGATGTATTCCAGCATTATGATCTCGAAGGCAAACTTGGACTTGGCAGAATCGGCGATCTGAAAAAACCGCGTTCCATGGCAACAATCATCGAAAACATCAAAAAAGTAACCGGCGCAAAAGCAGTCGGAATCGTCGGAAAAGAAAGGCGAACAGTCAAAAAAGCCGCCGTATGTGCTGGTTCCTGCGGAAAACTCATAAATTCCGTCATCGCCGACAATTGCGACCTGTACCTCACCGGCGAGTTGAAACATCACCAGGCATTGGCCGCCCAGGAAGCGAATTTGACATGTATTTGCCTCTCCCACACCGTTTCAGAACGTTTTGCACTGAAAAAACTGGCTAAGAGCTTGAAAAACCACCTCAAAAATGTAACAATACGCCTAAGCAAAAAAGACGCTGACCCGTTTAAGTGGAAAAACATATGACCGAAGAAAACGAAAACATCACAGCCGAAGACCAACTTCAGCAAGTCCAGCAAGAACCGGAAACTGACGGCCCCGGCCCTGAAGCCGAATCCATCGAAGATGATGAGTTGCAAACGCCTGAAAAACGTCCCGAGCCTGCTCCCCTTCCCAGGACACTCAAAACCGACGAGGGCCACGAAGTAACACTCGAATCAGTCGTCGAAGCCATCCTTTTCGCAAGCGACGAACCGATAACTCCCAACCGCCTGGTAAACACCCTCGAAGTCGGCAGCGTAAAGCAGATACGCGAAAGCGTCGAAAACCTCAACGAAAAATACAAACAAGCCAACTCCGCCTTCCGAATCGACCAGATCGCAGGCGGCTTCCAGATGATGACCCTCGACGCGTATAACCACTGGCTGAAAAAACTCATCCGCGTTCGCACAGAAAACAAGCTCACCCAGGCCTCCCTCGAAACCCTGGCCATCATAGCATACAAACAGCCGATCATCCGCGCAGACGTCGAAGCGATACGCGGCGTAGGTTCCGGAGAAATGATCCGCGGCCTAATGCACAAAGGGATGGTTAAAATAGCAGGCCGAGCCGAAATACTCGGAAGACCGCTTCTGTATGGAACAACAAAAAAATTCCTCGACGTCTTCGGCCTAAACTCCGTAAAGGACCTGCCAAAAGCAGAGGAACTAAAAAAGCCAAAAGAATAACAACGGTCTGCGCTAAATCCGGCAAATCCCACATTTTCATCCAACATAGAATCTCTACATACCTAAACATCTGCTGCTTATTATAGGACTTCAACCCACAATGGTATTTTTATACAAGCATTATTTGCCTCACCTTCCGATAACGCACGACTTACAGTACCCGAGTTGAAAGGCGGAAGAAAATATGCCGGAAAATGGAAATAGGGATTAACCTGCATAAAGAAGCTCTCCAAAACCACCGAAAAGACGATAGACAGTGATTTGGTAGATTCATACAGATAGCGGTATTAAGTGAAAGGAATATCCTATGTGTGATGTGAACGAAAAGCATGTACCATGGAAACTTTACTTTGCTATGGTCTTATTGCTCCTGTGCGGTATTTCCATGCAGGCAATTGCCGAATCCGCAGACGCCAACGACCCTGAGGAGTTTTTCGATATGTCCCTCGAAGAACTGATGGACGTAGAAGTCTACGGTGCCTCCAAATACAAGCAAAAGATTTCCGATGCCCCCTCTTCTATCAGCATAGTTACTGCAGACGACATCCAGACGTACGGCTATAGAAACCTGGTCGAGATATTAAGCAGCTTGCGTGGTTTTTATACTACCTACGATCGCAGTTATCATTACCTTGGTGTTCGCGGTTTCGGAAGACCGGGAGATTACAACAGCCGAATTCTGCTTTTGGTGGACGGGTATAAGGTCAATGACAATGTGTATGATATAGCACCCGTAGGAAATGATTTTCTGATCGATGTCGACCTGATCGACCGTGTAGAGGTAATACGCGGGCCGGGTTCGTCTTTATATGGATCCAGCGCATTCTTCGCCGTAGTCAATGTCATTACCAAAAACCCGACAGATTACAATGGCTTCGAAATATCCGGTGAGATATCTAAATGGGAAACTTATAAGGAACGAATAACTTACGGAACAAAGTTAGATAACGGCATCGAGACGATGCTTTCATATACAGGCTATGGAAGCGAAGGAGATGATCAGTACTACAGTGAATTTGCCGGACAACCGAGCGCCGGCTGGGCCAACAATGCCGATGGTGAGCGAACTCGCTCTTTCTTCGCAAAATTCATCCGGGGCAATTGGATCTTTGAAACTGCTTACGCTAAAAGAAATAAAAATTTCCCAACTGCCCCATGGTTCGATGCCGATGTTCTGTTCAATGACAATCGAACCATGTCATCTGACAAAAGAGCCTTCTTCGACCTCAAATACAATCGTCAGTTTGAAAACGATCTTGATGTAACCGCAAGGTTCTTCTACGGCTGCTACAATTTTGATGATAAATATACATATGACGATACTCCAATTTATGTTGGTGATGAGATCCTCAGAAGCGCATGGTATGGTACTGAATTGCAGTTTACCAAAAAATTAAATGAAAAGCATAAAGTTGTTACCGGTTTTGAATACCAGGACAATCACAAGCAGGACCAGATAGTCAGAGATCATGTTTATGGCGTTTACCTGGACGATAAGCGTGAGTCGGAAAGATGGGGCATATTCGTGCAGGATGAATATAAATTCTCCGATGTCGTTACTTTCAACATCGGCGCACGTTATGACAACTACAATCTGGCTGGCGGCTCGACTAGCCCCAGGCTTGCCATGATCTATGATGTTGACGATGATACCGTTTTAAAACTGCTGTATGGTAAGGCATTCAGGACTCCTGCATATTATGAAATGTTCTATAACGATGACGGAGAAACTGCAATAGCAAACCCCGAACTGGAATCGGAAACTATCGAAACCTACGAGATGATCCTGGAAAAACAATTCAACAAAAATATCAGAGCAACGGCGTCTGGGTTTTTCTATAAAATACGTAACCTGATCACAAGCACGGACATCGGAGGCGGAGTAAGTCAATTTCAGAACTCTCAAAGAGTTAATGCTGAGGGACTTGAATTCGAGGTCGACGGTAAATGGGACAACGGATGGCAAACAAAAGCCAGCTATACGCTAATCGATACTGAAGACACAACAGATAATAGATCGCTTTCAAATACTCCAAAGCACATGATAAAGACAAATGTGAAGATCCCGCTGGCGGAAAAAATATTTGCTGGTATCGAAACTCAGTATGAAAGCCAAAGAAAGACCCTGACAGGCAGCCGTTCGGATGATTTCGCGATCGTAAACACAACAATTACTCATAAAGATATAGTCAAAAACCTGGATGTCTCTGTCGGATTGTATAACCTGCTGGATCAAGAGTATGGAAATCCGGGATTCAGCCAACACACACAGGACATTTTAAATCAGGACGGTATAAACTTCAGAGTCAAACTCACATACAGGTTTTAGCCAGCATTGCATAGAAGCAGAAATGCATAAAAGGAATTGAATAATAAAAACTAAAACTTACATTTGGATACTTCTGATCGCTTCGCTGCTTGCGAACGCAACACCGCTGCGGGCTGATTCCTCCACTGATCGCGAGTATCAGATCAAGGCAGCCTTCATCTATAACTTTATCAAGTTTATAGACTTCCCGGTAGAAAAAATCGCCGATGACGTTGACTCGATAACAATAGGTGTTATTGGGGACGCTGATTATCCTATCGCTTTTGATCCCATTAAAAACAAACAGGTCAAGGGCAAAAATATTGTTATAAAGCATTTTACAGAATTTGATAAACTAAAAGAACTTCAAAAGAAGAACGATTCCAGGTGGAAAGAAACAATTAAGGAACTAAAGAAACTCCAGGTACTGCTTGTCTGTTTCTGTAAGGATGAAAAACCGCAGATACCTGTCGAACTTCTTAAGGCACTGAAAGATTCGGGCGTACTTGTCATAGGCGAAATACCGGGATTTCTCGAAAATGGCGGTGTCATCAATTTTGTAATGGAAAACAAAAAGGTCAGATTCGAGATCAATGCCGCAGCTGCCGACCGCAACGGCATTAAGATCAGATCCCAGCTTTTGAAACTCGCAAAAAGAGTCATCAAAAACAAACCGCAAAAGGAGGCGAATAACTGATGTTGTCGTTTTTACAGAACATACGAATAAAATACAAAATCGTACTGGTCACAATGCTGACATGCATTACCGTCCTCATTGTAACAAACGCGATAATGATCTTATGGACGCAGGATACTTTGCGCGATTCCATAACACGAAACCTCAATACCCAGGCAGAGATACTTGCAGAGAACTGCAAAGCGGCGATGGCCTTTGAAGACCGCGAAGATGCCGCTGAAACACTTGCTGCACTTCGAACACAATCGTCGGTTGTTGCCGCCGCGATCTATACCTCAGATAATAAGATTTTCACAAGCTATAAGCGAGACAAAAACGACAGCAATATCAAACTGTCTGAATTCATACAGGGTGGAAAATATAGCGGTAATTTCTTTGTAGTCTCAAGCAAAATCGTTCTCGACGGTGAAACCCTCGGGACAATTATCGTCAAGTCAGATTTAAGTATGCTAAACAAGGCTTTCAGGCGGAACATCAAGGTAATCGCCGGTCTTTTAGCGATAACGATTTTAGTGGCATACATGCTCTCATCAAAGCTCCAGAAAATCATCTCAGGCCCAATTCTTGCTTTAACCAGGACCGCAAAGACGGTTTCCCAAGAAAAAAAATATACCACTCGAGCTATAAAAAAAACAAACGATGAAATTGGTGATCTTATCGATTCGTTTAATGAAATGCTAAGCCAAATACATCAACGAGATATGCAAATGGTCGAAATGAATGAAAATCTGGAAGAAATGGTCAGGGATCGTACGTCCGATCTAACCAGGGAAATTGAACGAGCCGATTCAATGGCTCAGGAATCACTTCGCGCCAGCAATATCAAAAGTCAGTTTCTAGCCAACATGAGCCACGAAATACGCACACCTATGAATGCCGTTATAGGATTTAGTGATGTTCTGGCAGATGACGAACTTACTGAAACACAGCACGAATTCGTCAACCTCATTCGTACAAGCGGAAAAAACCTCATGCAGATAATAAATGATATTCTTGACATCTCAAAGATCGAGGCCGGGGAATGTGAAATCGAAAACACCGAGTGCGACATTGTTAAGCTCTTGGATTCCATCGAACCGCTGATAAGACAGAAGGTAGCGGAGAAAGGGATTGGTTTTGAGATCGTCATAGACGAAACGGCCCCCTCGATAATAGCGACAGACCCGACTCGACTGAAACAATGTTTGATCAACCTTATACATAACGCCGTTAAGTTCACCGATGTCGGATACGTCCATATCAATGTTTCCATGGAAAAGAACGGCAATGAAAACTTCGTCCGATTTGATGTTATAGACACCGGAATCGGCATCCCAGCCGAAAAACAAAAACACATATTCCAACCCTTCACACAGGCCGACACCAGCCACAGCCGTACGTACGGCGGTACTGGTTTGGGCCTCGCCATTACTAAACAATTAACAAGGCTCCTCGGCGGTCAATTGACTCTTACCAGCGAAGAAGGAAAAGGTTCGATATTCTCACTGGCAATACCTGCGGGCCTCAATGCGATAAAACATTCGCCTGTAGACAGTAAAGAAATTGCTGAAAATAAAAACAATGAAGAATCCATGCAGACCGAATTGTCAGGACGGATTCTTGTTGCAGAGGACGCAAAGACAAACCAGGTACTTATAAAATTGCTTCTGGAAAAATTAGGCCTTGAAGTAACCATCGTAGAAGATGGAAACGAAGCGCTGGAAAATGCCCTTGAAAAGGACTTCGACCTGATCCTGATGGACATACAGATGCCGAAAATCAACG
>VRUF01000263.1 GCA_019456245.1 Planctomycetota bacterium
GGCGAAGCCGGAAAACATGGTAGACGTGAAGGACGTGGCGAAGCCGGAAAACATGGTAGACGTGAAGGACGTGGCGAAGCCGGAAAACATGGTAGACGTGAAGGACGTGGCGAGGCCCGAGAACATGGTAGACGCGGTGAAGGTGCCCGGCCCAACCCTCAAACAATATTCGATCATAGAGACACCAATGACGATGGAAAATTAACACCTGAGGAGATGGGCGGAAAGAAAAAATCGAAACGTTTCTTCGATAAATTTGATACCGATAAAGATGGCGCCGTAACAATAGAAGAGTTCAGCAAGATAGTCAAGCGGCAACCCCAAAAGAAGGGTAAAAAAACTAAACGCGAACATGACGAAGAGCATGGCAATGAGCACAAAGATGGCGACGACGATAATAAGTAACAGTTAATTGCTTGCAAACCTGCAAACAACGATGGTAGAATGCAGGAAGTCTTAAAAAGTTAATACTGGCGAAAGCGTAAACTGAATTTGGCAGAGACAGGTTTTGATCGATCTTGCATTAGACAGTAGAATTTGGCGAAAAAGCCCGGCTGAGATATTCGCCGGGTTCTGCCTTACCTTTGCTTCTGATAACAGCAATTGCAGCGATTTGACCAGAGCACAAGCTGATGACCTCGATGACATACGCAATACGTTCGATGGCGACGAAAACGCTTATAAAAGGCTGATCGAACGTTATCAGCAGAAAATCGCTTCTATGATGTGGCGTTTCTCGCGTAACAGGAATACTCACGAAGAGCTTGTGCAGGATGTCTTTGTCGAAGTATACCTCTCGCTTTCCAACTACGGTCAAAAGGCGCCGTTTTCGCACTGGCTTTCCAGGATCGCAACCCGCGTCGGTTACCGCTACTGGAAGATGCAGCAGCGTAAGAAAAGATTCGACACTGTCGCTTTGAAAGACTGGGACCAGCTTTCGGTCATATCGCCGGAAAACATGGATCCCAATGAAGCAGCAGAACTGATACACCGGCTCCTTGGCCTGCTTCCGCCAAGAGACAGACTCATCCTGACATTACGCTACCTCGAAGAATGCTCGATAGAGGAGGCGGCCAAAAGAACCGGCTGGAGCAAAACAATGGTAAAAGTACAGACGTGGCGGGCCAGGGGAAAACTGAAAATGCTTATTGAACAAAGGCAGAAAGAAGAATAACAATGTATCCTGAAAAACTAATTAGAGGATTGGCGAAAAAAGCAGCTATGGAAGCAACTCCTGAGGTGGACGTTACCTACCAGGTACTTGCTCGCCTTCGAAGCGACTATTCGCAGGCAACGTGGCAGGATGAAAAACCCTTCATGTGGCTGGCGGGCATTTCCACAGCCGCGGCACTGTCACTAGCCGCACTTGCCTTCATAGCCTACTACCTTTCATCGGATCCTCTTAGCGAAATCTCACAAACAATTGCCTGGGTAATGTAATGACTGACGAATCGCCAAATACAAATAACAATACAAACGCCCATCTTACTCCTCGCCCAATGCATTCGCACTCGCTCAAGCTCGTCCTCAGTGCGATGGTTATCCTGTTGGCAGGAATGGTCATCGGATCGGCGGCGACGGTTATCATCGTTAAATCTACACGCATAAACAGACCCAGGCCACCCGAGCACGGCCCGGAACAAATGGCAAAACGCATAAAAAAATCTCTCCACCTTACACAGGAGCAATCACTGGAGATCGTCCCGATTATAGAAAAACACATGCAAGTGTTGTGGCACATCAGAATGGGTGCAAGACCGGTTATAACCGATCAACTTAATGAAATGGAAGACGAGATAGAACCGCTTCTCAACGAAGACCAGCAAAAACTCTGGAAACGCAATGTTAAAAAACTGCTGGAACCGCTCCAATACTTTTCTCCGCCGCGATACGGACAACGACAAGGCTCTGGCAGATATGGACGACAAAGGCAAAGGCATCGGTTACCAGGGGAAGAGGCGGTCCAAACCGAACCGAATCAGTAAAAACCAAAAACTCTCCTGACGACATATCTTTTCATTTTTACCCCTTGCAAATCCCCGCCTACCGTCTTAAACTCTTGACATGCTAAACAATATCGAAACATCGGAAAAAGTTGTCGCAGGCAACCGCAAATCCCCTGTAAAACCAGTCAAAGCCAGATTTGGCACATGCCTTTATTACGCAGGCCTCTGTACATTGATGGCAGCTATCGGTGCCGCAGCCGGCTATTATGCGTGTGCAAGGCATCTCCGATGGCTCCCAACCATGCTCGAGATACTACTTGCCGTGTCCATCATTTCGCTTTTCGCTATTATCATTGCAAGAACGCTGCAGGGATCGGCAGTTAAGATCACACCGGCAGGGATTAAAATAAGAAAACGTGTGATCTTCTGCGCAACACTTTTAATACTCGCAATGCTCGCCAGGCTCGGTGTCTACTATGCATCAAAACCGTCCCCACTGACAAACCTTTCGGCAATGCAGTTCAACGAAGCCTTCCAGGAGGACCTCGACACATATCTTCAGTCAGACAAGATGATCGAAACACACCTGATAACACTCGAGAAATATGCGGTAACTGCCGGCGAAGACAAAGAAAGGCTGCTTACGGCGGATGAAGAAAATCTCATGCGAGATATATGGGCTAGCATATACGACTGCGCCTACACTATCGACCAGGTACGTATTTTCTACGAAGACTGGTACCGGTTCGACCCATCACCTGTCCAGGCAACATACCACCACCGAAGTTTTTTCCTCACCTTCGCATCGGAATTGTCACTGTACGAAAAGACATCGCGATTCATAAAACTGGTCACACAGTATCCCAACGTCGTTAAATTCCTCGATACACCGTCTACAGAGTCGGGCTTTGGGCCGAATTCGTTTAGCAAATTCCGCCAGCAGTTTCAAGGTACAACCGAGCATGCTCGCATCATCGCCGGGGAAAACTATCTTAGAATACTGGAAAAAACCATGAACGGCAGAAATGTTGCCCGCCAGGCAAACTGCTCACATCTGCTCGATAAGGTCCATTTGGAGATAGCCCTGATCGATGCCGAACCAAATCTGCGTATCGCAAAAATGAACGTAGGCAGCGACATGCAGATACTCAAACGCTCCTTGCATCGAATATGGTTCCCTGCCCAGAAAAACGTCGCCAAATTGATGGGCGATATAAGATTTTTTCGCCGGATCGGGACATATCTCATCACTAAAAAGCAACAGGAGCAGATGGACCTACAACTATCGCCGGGTGATATTCTGGTTTCTCGTAAGAACTGGCACCTGAGTAACGCGGGACTTCCCGGCTTCTGGCCGCACGCGATACTCTATGTTGGCACAAAAGAAAAAATGGATACCTACTTCCAAGACCAACAGGTACTTACCTGGCTGAAAGAGGTCACAGGTGAGGACATCACGTTTAGCGGTTATCTTGCACGAAAGTATCCGATCCTGTGGAAACAATATACGCTCACCGGCGACGACCAGCCCTATCGCGTCATCGAGTCTGTTAAACCGGGCGTTATAATAAACACACTTGCTCACGCATGCGGTGACTACATCGCTGCAATACGGCCAGAGCTGAGCAAAAAAGCGAAGGCACAGGCGATACTGACAGCT
>VRUF01000264.1 GCA_019456245.1 Planctomycetota bacterium
GTCCATTTTGGTATCGGCAAACGTGTCAGGAATGCGGCGGCATAGTCAACTCCCACAGCATAGCTGAAAGCAGCAGTGTTTGGTGGCTTCAGGAATGGCAATGCAAATCCGATGACCTCTCCATCGAGGTTTACCAATGGTCCGCCCGCGTTTTCCGAAGTCAAGGGCAGATCGGTTTGGATCAGGTCCCTGTATTTGATTTTGTTGACCACCAGGGATTGATGCGGGTCGGTGATTTTTCCCATTTTTGTAGTCAATTCACTGTTTGACGGGGTTCTTCTGCTGCCTAAAACAAAAACGCCGTCTCCTGCTACAATCTCTCTGACATCTGCCAACCGGGCAACCTCGAATTTGGCGCTTTCTGTCGCATTTGTCGTATCTGCTTTTAGTAACGTTAACTTTGTTTTCTTGTCTACAATAATGACACTTGCCTGATACCTGTTATCCAGATGGTCGATAATGTGGAGCGATTCGATGTCATTTGTTAATGTTGCCGAAGTAAGAATGAGGCCTTGCGAATTAACGATCAGCCCACAACCGATAACGCTGATATGTGTGTCGACCCCTTTCTGTTTTATGGCCCAAAGACTGACGACGCTGGGAGATACTTTATCCAGTGCGAACTGCGGGTCATGGACCAATTGCGTTTCAACAGCGGCGGGTGTTTTTGCAAGTTTGAATTTCTGCCAAGCCATGCACAGAAATACCACGACTAAAAACGTCGACAAAACGACAACCCAGGATTTTATTGACTGCCTTTTCATATATTAATCGGTCAAAACCTTTTCTTTTTCCGTTTCAGCTTTGCAGACGATTGTAATATCTTCCAGATGGTCTATCTCACGCTGCAAAACGTCTTTTATTTCCGCTGCAATGACATTGCTTTTCTTTACGGTTGTTCTGGCGCCTACCATGATTTGCATATCAGCCATGTAATGCCTTCCCATGCCCCTTGTCCGCAAATAACTTATGTCCTTGACGCCCGGTGTAGCAACCACCAGTTTTTTGATGCGTTTGGTATCGTCTGGATGCAAAGGCATATCCATCAATCCGTGAATATTCTTGCTGAGCAATTCAAATCCTACTTTACCGACAAGAATCCCGACAAGCAGTGCTGCCAGGGGGTCTAGTCTGGTAAACCCAAACTGTGCACCTATTACGCCAAAAAGAACGGGCATGGACGAGAAGCAGTCCGCTCGGTTATCCCATGCTTCTGCCTCGATGGCAGCGCTGTTTACTTTCTTAGCAGCACAACTTGCTCTACGGAAGAGCATTTCATTGACTGCGATCGAAGTCAATGCCGCGAATATGGCGATAAAGTGCGGAGGTGGTTGCGGTGTGTGTTTTAGCAAATGGGTAACCGCATTAACAGCAATTAATGCTGCACCGGTAAGCAGTACCAGTCCAATAATGCCGCCGCCAATAAATTCGGTTTTTCCGTGACCGTATGGATGGTTTTTATCAGGAGGTTTATTTCCGATCTTTGTGGCAATCATTGCGATAATAGCATCCATGACATCGGCGCCGGAATGAGCGGCGTCAGCCATTACCGCCAAAGATCCGGTAAAGTAACCTATAATACCTTTGAATGCGCAGAGGAAGATATTGGCACACATGCAAAGCAGTATTGCATGACCGGCACATTTTACACATTTTTCTTCAACCTTCTTATTTGCCATCTGTTTTAACTGCTCCAGTGTCTCATCTCGATTGTTGCGATACTTTCACATCTTTACCTGATAGTATGACAGTTAGCACACAGGCCGCGATAAGCATGAGGTGCCTTCGCGTTCCTTGGTATTGGCGGTGGAGTAGGTCGTGCAGGTGCGATTCTTGCACCAGCAGGGAGTATAGTATGACAACTATTACACTGGCCACGGTCACGATGACCAGGTTTTGCGTCTCTTGGTATTGCCGGCGGATTAGGAAGTATATCGCCGGCGTCTGTAGCCAGTTGTCCTCCGGTTTTCATGAAAATGTGACAATCTGTGCATACTCCCATATATCGATGCGGGCGGAGAGCACCTGGCTGGATCGGCTGTGCCGCCTCCATTTGAGCGAACCCCAGCATGGTCGTATTCCGTGCTATCATAAGAAATGACATCTTCCTGCCGCGACGACTGACTCCAACCTGAACCTGCTTTGCTTCCTGTACACGTTCTCTTTGGGTAACATTGAAAAACTCCCTCAAATCACGTACAGGAAGACCGCCGATGACCTGTATCATATCGCCTGCCAAAATGCCGGACTCTGCAGCTTCGAGCGTAACCTCGTCAACCAGAATCCCGTTTTCACCTTTCGGGATTTTATATTCGGTCGCCAGTTCGGCGGTCAGAGGAATTACTTCAAGTCCGAGCCAATGTCCTTCGATAAACTTTTTTCCTGCCGCGTTCTGCTCGAGGGGAGAGGGCAATGCTGCTGACGGCGCCGGCGGAATAGTCCCCGATGCCGGCGGCATCCGAGTTGCGTTGGTGGATAATGTATTAATATTAGGTGTCTTAGGTTGCAGTGTGGTAACGATAAGTTTTCTGCTGCCATTTCTTAGAACGGAGATATTTACTTTATCGCCGGACTTTTTTTTCTCCAAAAATGTCCAGAGCATGTTTTCATCCCTGATACGTTTTGAATCGGCTCTTAAAATCACATCTCCTTCCATCAACCCAGCCTTGGCAGCAGGAGAATTATCAAAAATACGGTTTACTAATATTCCGTATTGCGTTGGTAAATTCAATTGTTCTGCAATTATTTTGTCAACCGGATAAGCGTGTAAACCCAGCCAGCATCCTTCCTTACCGGGGGTTTTGGCGGCCATCATTTGCAGGTTAAACGCTCCAGGTGCAGCAGCAACTACCGGCACTGCAGCTCTGGGTGTCGAAGCAGCGGAAGGATTGGTATTTGCTAAAGGAGATTGAACAATTTCTATTAAATCCGGGAAAGCCATCTGTGCCTGACCGATTGGAACGGCAAAACTGATGCCACTGAAAGCCTGGGTGGGTGAATAGATAGCGGTATTTATACCTATGACCTCTCCGCGTGAATTAATCAGTGCACCACCGCTGGAACCGGGATTGATCGAAGCATCGGTTTGAATAAGATCATTGAAAGTTTTATTAGCTGTGGTAAGAGTTCGATCCGGATTGCTGACAATTCCAGACGAAGCACTTTGCGATAGTCCAAACGGATTACCAATTGCTACAATCTGCTGGCCGATGTATATGTTGTTGGAATTGATCATTGGTGCAGGTGTGAAGACTTCGTTGCCGGTTGACTTTATTTTTATGATAGCCAAATCCAGATCTTCTCTGCTGTCAAAAATTTGTGCAGAAAAAGATTTAACCATCTGATCCTGCGTAAGTGTAACGGTAATGTTTTTTGCGCCATGGACGACATGGTGATTTGTAAGGACATAACCAATATGATGAACAACGATACCTGAGGCACTCTGTTGCAGTCCTCCGGATGTATTAATACCTACCACTGAAGGTGCGACGATGCCGATAGCCTGATTGAATGACGCTACTTTCGGTGAGGCTCCTGTTACGGCATCAGGGTTCTGGCTTCCACGCCAGGGGGGTACAAAGGCGACAGGTT
>VRUF01000265.1 GCA_019456245.1 Planctomycetota bacterium
AAAGACAGGATCGTTATTGTTACCGACGACGGAATAGCTACGGGCGCGACGATGGAGGCGGCGTTGTGGGCGGTAAGACAAGAGGGGCCAAAGCAACTGATAGCAGCCTTGCCGGTTGGACCCGATGATTCATTGCATACGATCGCTGAATATGCCGACGAGACGTTATGTTTGCAGTCGCCTGCGTATTTTGGGGCACTGGGCAGTTTTTACCTTCGGTTTGAACAGGTCGAAGATTTTCAGATGCTGGAGATATTGCAGCATGAAGCCGAAAGGAGGGTTGTTAAGTGAACCGGGCTGTACTTGAAGATGCCGCGAAGCTTTCCGTCAAGACAGGACATGTTTTTGTTGCGACGGCAAATGAAGAGGCTGTGCCTCATGTTACCGCAGCCGAGGTGCTTGTGGTTGTAGGGGACGATTCTATTGAAATTACAGAATGGTTTTGCCCGGTGACGGTAGCTAATCTGCAGGTGAACAGATCGATATCGATAGTTGTCTGGGATCCTGCCGGCGACATGGGTTATCAGCTTTTGGGGAATATGGAAAAGCTCTGCGATGAGGCAGTTGTCGATGGGTACTCGTCCGAACTTGATGTTGGCATCCCGAAGCCGCAGGTTGAAAGGCGGATCACAATTTGTGTTGATAGAGTTTTGGATTTTAGCGTTGCCCCGCATAGCGATGTTGAAGAATAGATAGTAAGGACAAAAAAAATGGTTATAAAAAATGTTCACAAGCCGCGAATTACCGATGTTACGGTAGATGTCGATGCAGATATAAGTATCAACGGGACGCTCTGTATTCCTGACAATGCCAGGGGGATAGTGGTTTTTGCTCATGGCAGCGGTAGCAGCAGATTCAGTCCGCGAAACCGATTTGTTGCCGAGATACTTCAGCAGGGGCAGTTGGCGACGCTTTTGATAGATCTGCTTACGCCTGAAGAGGAACAGGTCGATTTGCAGACGCGGCACTTGCGTTTTGATATAGTGCTGCTGACGAAAAGGGTGTGCGGGGCGACGAAATGGCTGAGGGAAAATGACCAGACAAGCAAACTTTCGATTGCATATTTCGGAGCCAGTACCGGAGCCGCGGCAGCACTTTCGGCTGCTGACCAGGTTGGCGAGGATATCTGTGCGGTAGTTTCGCGCGGCGGCAGGCCCGATCTTGCAGAGGCATGTTTGAGCGAAGTTAAGTCGCCCACACTGCTGATAGTCGGAGGCGATGATCCTGTCGTGATCGAATTAAATGAGATGGCCCTTGCCATGCTTAACTGCGAAAAGGAACTTGTAATAATTCCGGGGGCAACACATCTTTTCGAAGAGCCGGGAAAACTTGAAATCGTGGCCGAAACCGCACGTAAATGGTTTGTTCGATATTTTGAAAGAGAGGAAGTGACGTGATTACTATAAAAAAGGAGTATGAAAATGTTTGAAGATAGAGACGACGCCGGACAGAGGCTTGCATCGGCCCTTGGGGGATATCGCGATCAAGATGCGTTGATTCTTGCTATTCCAAGAGGTGGGATTGAAGTTGGTTATCAGGTTGCCAGATATTTGCAGGCGGAATTTGATATTATCATGGCAAGAAAACTGCCCTGGCCGGACAATTCCGAGGCAGGGTTTGGGGCTATCGCGGAAGATTCGAGTATCTTCATATTTCCAGAGGTGTTTGCGAAATTAGCGAAGAAAAAAATAGACCGGATCATAAGCGAACAACATGCGGAACTTGAAAGAAGGATCGGAGCGCTTAGAGCCGGTTGTCCACTGCCGAAAATAGCAGGGCGAACGGTGATCCTTGTCGATGATGGTATTGCGACCGGTTCGACTATGAGAGTTTGTGTAGATATGTGCAGAAAAGCACAAGCAGGGCTAATCGTAGTCGCAGTTCCTGTTGCCGGCCGCATCTCTGCAGAGGAGTTCAGAGAGCTTGCCGATGATGTTGTAATTGTCGAAGAGATCGAGAATTTTTATGCGGTGGCGCAGGGGTATCTTGACTGGTGCGATGTTTCGGATCGAGAAGTGATCGAGATCATGCATCAGTGGGAATACGAAAAATACCAGATCATGGAATATTGATCAAACTGACCTATCGGTCAGTTTGAAGGCAATAGGGAATAGGGGAAGATTCGGCCTTTTGGCCGAAGCTATTTTATTAAATAATTTAGCGGAGAAATAGTTATGGCGATAACGATGGAAAAGCTTATTGAACTTCTTAATATCGACCTGTCGCTGGAGTATTCTGCCGGGATCCAGTATATCCAGCATGCAGCGGTTATGACCGGTGCCCAGTATGGCGACATAATCAAGGAATTGAAAATTCATGCCAACGAGGAATTCGGCCATGCAATGGTCCTTGCCGATCAGATAGATTATCTCGGCGGGGTACCGACAGTCGATGTAGGACAGATACACATTTCCGAAGATAACGTTACGATGCTCGAGCAGGATCTTGCAGGTGAAAAGGATGCGATCAAGAGGTACAAGATGCGTATCGATCAGGCGGAGGAACTTAAAGAGATAGCTCTCGCCCAGCAACTGCGATTGATTCTGGCAGTAGAGCAGGAACACGCGATGGATCTTATGCAGGCACTGGGGAAATGATTACTGATTAATGTTTAATGAAGAATTCGGCCATTCGGCCGAGGCTAAGTAATACCCTTAGGACTTGTAAATAAATTAGGTTTTATTTTTGGGTGAGCGAGGACGAGGCTGGCAAGGAAGAAAATGCAACCCTATTGGTTGATAGGGTGAGTATTTCTGACGCTGCCAGCCGAAGCCACAGCCAGCCAAAATGAAAGGTAATTTTTTTACACGTCCTTAAGGGTAGTAAATGCAAAAGGCACAAACTACGTGCCTATAAGGCGCTTCGTCCTGCGTTGCAAACCTCAAGCAAGCTATCTTTATAATCCGCCAGGGCGGACACAACAATAAGGAACCGCAACAAACCGGGCAATCATCCTGCCGTAACCACTTCGTCATGCTGGTCGCTATGCCGCTTTGTCGCGAGCTATCTTTACCATGCACTTACGTGCCGAAAGGCTCACTTTCGCCGAATGTAGCTTTCCCGTTTTGCGAAAACGCAAACCATGAAATACTTTTTATTCCCTTAAGGGTATAAAAAGATTTCCTGTTGTATAAACCCGAACAAAATTTGTGCCAGTCGCTTGCGCTTTTGTGTCACAGAATTTTGTTTGATCGGGTTTCTACTTCGGCGAAAAGCTGGCGAAAAACCCACATTGTAGCTTTTCCGCCAGATCAATCCGTCCCTTCGGGCCGGACCTAAACAACAACTGCCCCCCCAGCCTCTTGCGTTGGGGGGGCAGTTGTTTGTAACGAAGTGCGAAAGACAGAAAAATTGGAAATTTAATCTTTTATTGAAAGGGCAGAAAAATGACACAGAAAGAAAAAATGACACATGAAGAAAAAATCAACAGTGAAGAAACAAAAGCCAAGGTTGCGGAAGTGATCGCATTTTGCCAGAGAAATGGTCTAAATGCCGAACAGGTCGGCGTCTGGATATGGGTTTCTTTTGGTGAAAACCCGGGCGATGCAACCCG
>VRUF01000266.1 GCA_019456245.1 Planctomycetota bacterium
TTACAGCTCAAACATATCGAGCAGTCATTCCCCCAATACGAAAAATACTCAGCAGGCCGGTCTGATGGAATGAAAAAGGGTGAGGCTTGCCCGATCTTCTTTAGAAAGGACCGATTCGTCCTGCTGGAATCTGGAACGTTCTGGTTTTCGTCGACACCAGACAAACCCGGATCAAAACGCGCTGGAAACATCTTCCCAAGAATCTGCAGTTGGGTGCACCTCATCGACAAAAACGCAAGCAGCGGATTCTACGTATACAACCTGCACCTCGACAGCCTCTCACAGTCCTCACGACAAAAAAGCGTACGCCAGTTAGCTTCCTACATCGCCAAACGCCCGACAAGCGAACCATTCATAGTAATGGGCGACTTCAACATGGAAATAGACAACCCCGCAATGGACTACCTCCAAAACATAGGGCACAAGACAACGTATCCCCAAATGACCGACGCATGGCTGTCCATTAATTACGGCGGATCAACTGCAGGAACACACCACAAATATAGCGGCAAAACCGACTGCCCAAAAATAGACCACATGCCAATAAGCGAAAACGCAAGAGCGCTGGAAGTGATAATAGACCAAAGAAACAGAAATGGAAAATACCCTTCAGATCACTACCCGCTAATAGCGAGGATCAAATTGATATAGTGCTCCCGGTTGAAATTGCCCGTTTGTTCGTGTATAAGCGGCTTTTCGCTGACACTGACCAGAATCAATAAGATTCACTTGTCCGTCAAAATGATTTTTTAGAGGTTCCCTTAAGCAAGGTATAAGGGTAATAGCGGTGACAGGCGTGAAGGTGGGAAAGTATGCTTGAGAGGTATAAAAATTCGTCAGCGAAGTTTCTGTATGCGGCGTCCTTCCTTATATGCATTTTTTCATGTGTTGCAAATTCCCGGGATGACAAAGAACAGAAAAGATTTCCCGGGCTAAAGACCAATACTGACAAGACGCTTATCGATCTTAGCGAGCTGGGGTCCGGCGGTGTTGGCAAGGATGGGATACCTTCAATCAATTCACCGGATTTCATAAGCATAAAAAATGCAAAAGGGTGGCTAAAGCCAAACGAGCCGGTTATAGCGGTTTCCATCGGCACCGCTGCAAAGGCTTATCCATTGCAGATATTGATCTGGCACGAGATGGTCAATGATACAATCAAGGATGTACCGGTACTGGTTACATTCTGCCCGTTGTGCTATAGCGCAGTCGTATTTGACCGTCGGATCAACAGGAAAACACACAGCTTTGGTGTAAGCGGATTGCTTCGGCATTCCGACATGGTAATGTATGACAGGACTACCGAGAGTTTGTGGCAGCAGTTTACCGGTGAAGCGGTCGTGGGGGATTTTGTAGGCGAAACACTTAAAAGACTGCCCGGCCAGATAATATCTTTTGCCCAGTTTGCAAAAGCTTATCCGTTTGGACAGGTACTTTCAAGAAAAACAGGACACAAACGGCGGTACGGCCAAAATCCATACAAGGGATATGACGACATAAACAAAACTCCGTTTTTGTATAAAGGAACGACCGACCCGAGGCTTAGTCCCATGGAGAAGGTTGTCGGGGTAAAGATAGGAAAAAGCGGAAAAGCTTATCCCTATAGCGTCACAAGAAAAAAGCGAGTTATCAATGATACGATAGCCGGCAAAGCTGTTGTTGTACTGCATACACCCGGTGCAGCTTCGGCGTTGGATGCTGCGATCATATCCAAGTCAAAGCAGGCAGGCTCGACAGGAGTTTTTGGCAGGAAGGTCGATGGCAGACTGCTTAATTTTGTGTTTACCGGCAGAAAGTTTCAAGACAGGGAAACCGAAAGTGTGTGGGATATCACAGGGACGGCTGTCAAAGGGCCTTTGAAAGGCAAACATCTTGAAAAGATCGTATACGGAGACTATTTCGCCTTCGCGTGGCTTGCGTTCAGGACCGATACAGAGATATATAAATATACCGGCGGTGGACAGGAAAAAAACTCAAAGGCTAAAAGCCAAAAGTGAAAGCAGACAGCTCACCCGTATTCAATTTCAAATTTTCCTTATGAGCACCTGGCCTTCGTTTGTCTGGTTTTTCCCGGGAGTGCTTCTGCCGCGATCGATATAACTTTGCAGCAGATCGGTTAACTCTTTGATTATTTCCGGATGCTCGTGCTGGACGTTTGTTGTTTCGGCAATATCCTTTTCAAGATCGTAAAGCTGAACCGGCGGAAGACCTTTTGTCTGTTTTCTGTCTTCTCGCGGATAACTCCAGCCGCCCGAACCGGGACACAGTTCCAGTTTCCACTTGCCCTTGCGAATCGAAAAGCTGCCGTTTAAAGAGTGATGCACCGTAGCTTCTCTAAGCGGCTTTTTATATTTCTTTGAAAGCAATGCGGGCAAAATACTTACGCTGTCTTCGCCTGCATTGTCGGGTAATTCATATCCGACAATATCGGCCGCCGTTGCCATCAGATCGGTATGGCAAATGGTTTCATCGCTTGTAGAACCCGGTTTAATTTTGCCCGGCCATTTTGCGATGAACGGCATACGGTGCCCGCCTTCGAATATATCTGCCTTGTATCCCCTGAAAATATAACTTGGGTTATGGCCGAATTTTTCCAAGTGAGCAAAATCCGCCCCAGGTGTCGCCCCGTTGTCGCTGGTTACGATTATAAGCGTATTGTCTTCAAAACCTTTTCGCTTTAGAGCTTTTAGTATTTGCCCGACGGTCCAGTCAACCTGTAGAACAAAATCACCCCATTCGTTCAACCCGCTTTTACCCTGAAACTCTTTGCCGGGCAGTATGGGTTTATGCGGTGCACTCAGCGGGAAATACAGAAAGAATGGTTTATCGCCCGGTTGTGCGTCGATAAAGCTAACCGCCTTTTCAGTTATTTTCGGCAGGACTTCGATGTGTTTAAAGTCCGGCGCGATCGCTCCTTTGCGCCAGAATGTCTTGCCTTTTGATCCCGGAGTAATTCCGTTCGGCAATGCGGTCACCCTGTCGTTTTCAACATAGACATACGGCGTCATATCCAGCGATGCGGGAATTCCAAAGTAATAATCAAATCCCCTCTCGGTCGGACCCTGCTTTATGGGCTGGGTAAAGTCAACGTTTTTTGCATCCAGCATCCAGTTATTAACGTCTGCGTTTTCATCTGTAAGTGCCCAATCCCAGCCCAGATGCCACTTGCCGACACAACCTGTATTATAGCCGTTTTTTTTCAGCATCGAAGCTACCGTCATTCTGTCAGGTTTTATCAACGGTTTTGACCAGCCGCCAAGTACGCCTTCTTTGAGCCTTGTTCGCCACGCGTACCTGCCCGTTACCACGCCGTATCGTGTCGGGGTGCAGACCGCCGAACCAGAGTGCGCATCGGTGAAAATCATCCCCTCTTTGGCGACAGAATCGATATTTTTGGTGTCGATCTTGCCGTTTTCGTTAAAGCAGGAAACGTCGCCGTAACCGAGGTCATCGGCAAGGATATAAACGATGTTAGGTTTTTTTGTTGAACGCTTAAGCCGTGTTTGCCCGCACCCCAAAAATCCTGACAACCCCACAG
>VRUF01000267.1:0-1921 GCA_019456245.1 Planctomycetota bacterium
CGGTTTCGCCGCCTTCGCTAAGACCGTTTCCGGCGCCTGACCCGGTGTGCCGTCAACATAAAGGCTTAAACGCCAGCCGGATTTAGTATCCCAGACATCGGGGTCGACATTGGCAGGACCGCCCCGGGTAAATATTGACACTTGCAATCGGCATTGGCATTGGCTATAGTAACGCGAAACCTTGCGAAAGCGTTTACGATACTGGAAAGGATCGAAGTATTTGTTGCCAATTCGGAAAGATTTATATGGTTAATTTAACGGCAAAAATAAATTACGGAGAATAAACCTGTGTTGGATCTGCCCCCCCTGCTAATTCTTGTAATCGGAATCATTTCCATCGTAGGCATGATAATCGGTTTCAGGATTCATGCGTTCATCGCACTGATCACAGCGGCATTAATCGTCAGCTTCCTGGGTCCCCTGCCCGCCAGTTCCGATGTAACCTTTATAGGAAGGGTGGCAGTCGCTCTGGGCTCTACGGCTGGAAAGATTGGTATCGTTATCGCGTTGGCTACGATTATCGGCAGGTGCCTTATAGATTCCGGTGCCGCCGACAGGGTCGTGCGGATGTTCATGAATCTTTTAGGAGAAAAACTCGCTCCTGTTTCACTGATGACCAGCGGTTTTTTTCTTTCCGTGCCCGTGTTTTTCGATACGGTATTCTACCTGCTGATGCCTCTTGCCAGATCGATGCACCGACGCACGGGGCAAAAATATCTTTTGATGATACTGACGATGGGAGCTGGGGCGACGATTACACACGCACTGGTCCCACCCACACCGGGGCCGCTGATCATCGCCGAAAACCTCGGAATTGATCTGGGTATGATGATGATGATAGGCCTGGCGATATCAATACCGACGGCGATGATCACGCTTTTCGGGATATGGCTTTTATCTTTGAAAATGGACATACCGATGCGCCCTATCGAAGGAGCCGGCCCCGAACCCGAGCCACTGCCCGATGATAAACTCCCCGGCCTTTTTGTATCCTTGCTGCCGATCATCCTGCCGGTGATAATGATATCGTCGAATACCATTGTAGGTGCATTGGCGGATAAAGGAATTGGCGGAGCCAATATTGCCGCCCTGACAAAGGTAACGGTCATATTGGGCGACGCAAACCTGGCGATGCTTGCTTCGGCGGTGATCGCGCTTATGGTCTTGTACAAGCAGCGAAGACCGACACTGTCGCAGCTTTCCAAAACAGTAGAATCGGCGTTAATGAGTGGCGGCGTTATAATACTAATTACTTCCGCAGGCGGCGCATTTGGGGCAATGCTAAAAACCGCACAGATCGGGCCCGCCATCGAGGGCATGTTCACAAACTCAGGCGGTGAACATCTCGCCGGCATTAAGCTGCTGCTCTTATGTTTCTTCGTCGCATTTCTGTTGAAGTTCGCACAGGGTTCTACGACGGTCTCGATGATAACCACTTCGGCGATGATAGCTTCGATGATAACCTCACCAGAAGCGATTGGATTTCATCCCGTATACCTCGCATGTGCCATCGGATTCGGTGCTCAGTGCGGCAACTGGATGAACGACAGCGGCTTCTGGATATTCGCAAAGATGAGCGGCCTGACAGAAGTCGAGACTCTGAAAACATGGACGCTAACGGTAAGCAGCCTGGCGGTCGTCGGCCTGATAATTACAATCATATTTGCAACTATATGGCCTATGGCTTGATTGGTCCTTACGCCAATTATTCAGCATTTAACATTTGCAGAAAAACCACAGCTTTTTCTCACGGATTTTTGGCGTAGGGCAATGTTTATTTTAATCGAATATGACAACCCCGAATCCTATTGCCATCCCCAGCATTATCCAAAGGTAGTCGAATACTCCCAGGCTTTTTATCAGGGCGTATTGGAAAACTTTTTCGGGATCTTCCAGTATTCTCAAAGCTTCGGCCTGTTGT
>VRUF01000267.1:1931-3532 GCA_019456245.1 Planctomycetota bacterium
CTCTTCCGATCTGTATCAGTTTGTTTATCGCGGGCTGATATTTTTTTGTATATCTGGGGCCAAGTTTTTCGGATTTCCACTGAAACGCGCGGCTGATCACTTGGGAAACAATCTCCGTGTATTCTTCCTCATTTTCAGGCGATTTGTAATCGCCGGCCCCTTCTGTAAAAAAAACAAACGCATTTGATTGATTGGTAGATCTCAAAGTGCTAATGGCCAATTTACGTGCCTTTATGGGGTCCATCAAACCTTCATCTACCAATGAGATAATCGCGGCATAAAACGTGAAATCGTTACCCATGACTAAAGTTGCCGTATTATGCCTTCGCCCATACTGTAGCTTTTCGTCGGCCAGAGTGGCATCGAGGTCGACAAGGAATTCTTCGTTTGCTTTTTCCACTTCGAGGCCAATGATAACATATTTCGCAATGGCAGCTTTTCCGCCGAGAATTCCGGCTATGCCTATTACCAGTCCCAGCAACGCAAGCACTAACGTGTGGTTTACCGTAAGCGTTCGCAGTGTCAACGCTCCTATCAACGGAACTAACAACGCTACGAAACACAACGGATCGCCTGTTGCCCTTGCCGAAGCAATCCAGATGGCGATAGTAGCGGCAACGGCGATCAGGCTTGCCAACAGAGCTATCGGTAAACGCAAGACATCCGGCAGCATGTCAGCAATGGGAGTTCTCTGGGAAGGGGATTTTCCGGGCGTCTTTGTTTTTTTTTCCTTCTTCGATTTTAGGCTGTCAACGGCGCCTTTTGCACTCTTTGCGGTTCGCTCCTGACGTGCCATGCGGATCGCTTCCTGGCGGGCGTCGTCCTGAGTATCGGCAAAACCTTCGAGGTCTGAAAAGATATCCATCCCGTCGGGTTCTGTGACAGGTTTTGGTTTTGGGGGCACCTCTTCGAGAACCACGGGGTGCGCAACGATTGCGGGTTGGCCGCATTTATTGCATTTGACACGGCGGCCCGCATATTCATCCGGAACTCCTAGTTTCTGCTGGCAACTCGAACAACGAAATTTAATCATCGCAGTCTCCAGTCAACAAATTCATCATTCAGAAAAAAATTTGCGCCCCGATAAATCGCAATTTATACTGATCACGATTGAAAATTCCCGTTTTGTTCGCGGTAACTTGCTTGCATACAAAGAGTTACCATTTTACTCGCGTCCATTTACTACCCTTAAGGGTATATCAAGACAGCGGTGTGATTATAAAGATTATTTATCGAAAGGCAACATTAATATCATCGGAGAAGTAACAGGTAAGTTATAACTAAACAACCCCAGCCGCCATATCATCAGAGTAGATCCGCTATATCTGTGAGAGATATTTCTGTCTATATATACCATAGGTTTGTTATGATTTCCCCGCCCTCCGCACGAAAGGAGCGCGGCAGTGCAAGCTGCCCGAATAACGCCTAAGATGGACAACACAAAAACAAAAAAACAAAACCCAAGCCCGAAATGCAATCGCCGGGATAATAAACATTTAGGGAACCTCTAAAAATTCATTTTGGCGGACAAGCGAATCTTTTCGATTCTGGACTGCGTCAGAAAAAACAGGCCTTAGCTTCAACTAAGCCCGATTTTTCTT
>VRUF01000268.1 GCA_019456245.1 Planctomycetota bacterium
CGCTTTGCGGGCCGGAGCCGGTTGGGATTTTTGCTTTCGCTTCCATCCTTCGCCAAGGCTACGGAGGACAAGAAAGCTTCCGCCGTCGCTGAAGCTATGGCGGGACAAGATGGCGAGACAGGTTCGGCCTGAGATAGTTGAGCATGGAATTTTTCTTTGACTATTCCGTTGTATCTGTTATATTGGGTATAGAAGTGGGAGCAATTTTGATATATTGATCTTGTTCCGGCTTCGCTGAAAGCTACGCCGCGACAGGCGGCAGTGGTTTTTGTGGCTTTCTTCTCCCTCCTCCTCCTCCTCCTGCCACAGAGGTTGCGGGCGACTTTTTTATCCCTCCCTCATTATCCCGTTGATCCTGTCAAAAAACCGCTATTTGGGTTGCCTTGAGCTGGAATGGCTTAATTGATTAGATTTTCTTGACAAGCAGGGGTATTTGAGGCAAAATGAGGCAACTACCTCTTTTCAGCGGAGATTATACCGAAAACGGGGCTTTTCCGCATAGGAGAATGATATGGCTAAGGCAAGGACAATACAGATATTTCTTTTGGAATCAAAGGAGCGAAACAGGTTGTCATTGAAAACCCTATTCTTAACTCACCTTTCCTGGAGCCATCCCGTCATTGGAAATTCGCTGACGAAGGCATAACCGATGAGGTTCTGGCTAAACGTATGGGATCATGCCAACGACACCTTCATGGCATATCTCAACATTCGAAAATGATCCAGTAAGATATAGACTAATTAGCTATTTATATACCTCACCACATATATTTTCACTCTGACCAGGGCTTGCTGCACACCTGCCCTTCTAAAAAATTCCTACTTGTTTATTTTCAACAACTTATGTAAACTCTCTGAATGATCGTCGAGAACTGATTTTACAGGAATATTTGGCAGAAATCAATCTTGGGAATCACTTAATTTTTCCGTCACATCTTTTTTTGCGTAGGACAGCTCAAGCGACTATTTTGACAGGAGTATGAACGTTTTTAGACTTAGGACATGAAATGCTGATAACGCTTGACTTTTGCATTCGGACAAATGAGGAAGGGCATTATCATTTAGAAATATTTGAACGGGGAAAATCCCAGCCATCAACTCAGACTTCTTTTAGTTATGACCTTTCCTATATAACGCAATTTGAAATCAATCGCCTTGAACCTGACTCTAAAGACCCTTATGGTCGGATGGAGCGTCTGAGAGAATTTGGCAAAAAACTCTATGACAAGCTTTTTACGCATGATGTGCAAAAACTCTGGGCCGATTACAAACAAAAAAGCGGTTTTCTGGTCCTCTGTTTACGTCTGGCCGCTGAGGCCAACGGCCTGGAAGTCCTGCCCTGGGAGACGCTCTACGATGGCTCCGAATTCATTGCAGCAGGTGCCAAGACAGGCCTATCCCGTCTGCCACTGGATGTCCAGATACAGGATGAACTGCCAGCAGTGCCGTTGCCACTGAAAATGTTAGCTTTATTGTCCAGTCCTTTAGACTTAAAAGAGAATGAGCGTTTGGAGATTGAACGTGAACAGGAGATTTTACTTCAAGCGGTCAATGCCCCTTCCGGCCAGGGCAAAATCTTCGTAGAATTCGAGGACGAAGCAAAACTGCCGATTATCGAAAGCAACCTTGAAGGCGGCTGTCAAATCTTTCATTATTCAGGTCATGGCATCCCGCCTGAAGATGGCGGCGGCCTGTTACTGGAAGATTCACAGGGAAATAAAAGGCCGACAAAAGTTTCTGAATTACTCCAGATATTAGAGAAAACAGAAAAAGATTTACGCTTAGCTGTTATCTTCGGCTGTCAGACAGCAAAGACTGGAGTCACATTGAATATATCCGGTTTTCGTGACCTGGCACGTGGCTTGTTGCGCCGCGGAATCCCCGCCGTAATTGCTATGCAGTTTTCAATTTCAGATAATGCTGGCCTATTATTTGCAGAGAACCTATATCCCCGGCTTATCGAAGGACAATCGCTGGACGTGGCCATTAGTGGCTCTCGCCGCTCACTTTTGCAGAGTGACGATGTGCGCATTCAAACAGATGCCTTTGCACCCGTGCTGTTTGCCTCTAACAACCAGCCGCTTCGAACAAAAGAGCCAGAAACATCAGAAATACCTGCACAACCAAAAATTGATTTCAGTTTTCATCTGCCCTTGCCACAATTGAGTTTTGGTTTTTACGGCCGGCGCAAAGAATACCGCGCTATTCGAGATGGCCTGCTTCGTAAGAACCACCGTGCTATTATTGTCCACGGCATCGGTGGTATAGGCAAAACGGCCTTAGCCAGCCATGCTGCTACTCGCCTGCGGAAGCATTTCAGCGGCGTCTATGCCTTTGACTGCACCAGTGCCGCACTTGCCCCGGAGACTATCCTGCTGGAACTGCACCGTTACCTTGAGCGACAGGGGATTACAACCTTACAGCAATTGCTGCATCAATCAATCCCACCGGATCAATTGGCAACGTTTATAGCGCAGGTACTCAGTCAATTATCACTCTTAGTTATCTTTGACAACTTTGAGACGCACCTGGCCGCCAAAAATGATAGCCATGAAATTGCCGATGAAAATTTGGGCACTTTCCTGAAGACCCTGATAAAGACCACTGCCAAGGGTAGTCATTTTCTGTTTACTAGCCGCTATCTTTTCGATGTTGATGCCAGACGCATAGGCACAATAACCGAACTTTCGTTAGCTGATTTGAGCCGGCCAGAAGCCTTGGGCCTGATGCAGAAACTGCCTCATTTATCTAAAGCTTCATTTGCCGACCAGCTACGGGCATTCGATACATTTGGTGGCCATCCGTATGCTTTGGTGACAGTCGACAGGCACTGTGGATATACTCAAGTGAGTGATGTGCTGAAGGATGCTTCAAAAGTCCGCACCGAACTCCGCGAATTCCTGGCCATTGAATTAAGTTACGCCAAACTCTCCAACCGTAGCCGGGAATTGCTCAATCGCCTGGCAGCATTTAGAAAGCCCGTGCACACGAGCGCCGCAGAGTGGGTGATGGCTGACAAGGTTGAGAAACCGAAACTTCCGACGGACATAATCAAGAAACTCGACCGGGAAAGAATGCCGCAAGAACTCAGGGGCCTGAGTGACGAAGAGCTCCTACGCTTTCTACAGAAAAATCTACCGGATCAGCGACGCGCCGATTTAGGCAAAGAAATTGCCGAACTCATCCGCTGGGGACTATTGACGCCACTATATGAGGATGAAAAGGTCGGACGACTGGCCCTGCACTCTCTGGTCCGTGATTTCTGTAAGGACAAGCTAAAGCGGGAGATTTGGAAACACAATCTTCGTGGAGCAGCCAGCTACTATACCAATTCGACAAAATTGGTCCCCCCCGATAAGAAATCGCCGCTTGCCGTCTGGACTGACATGGAAGCCTTTGAACTCCTATTTGAAGGTAGCTATTTTGAGGAAGGAGCTAGTTTGCTCTTCCAGACGAGTGAGCTACTTGCTAGATGGGGATTCGGAGTATATCTCGAATCAGTTTACAGAAGAATCCTGCCGAA
>VRUF01000029.1:0-17749 GCA_019456245.1 Planctomycetota bacterium
CAGTGCCCTATGGAACGCATTTAGGGCTGAGGGAAGATTCTTATTAAGTTTCCAACAAGTCAGCGCCTTCATTTTTTCCGGTTTCGAGATGATGTTGGCCCCGCCGCAGCTCTATGTTGCAGTTTGCCTTCTCAGGATGGCGTTACCCTGCCCCTGGCGATATCTGTGCACACCTAGCCCAAGGGTGCAGCGCAGAGGCCTTTGTGGGCCACGGTTCGACCGTATGTGCAATTTCTTAGAAGCCTCGTTTCATTCGTAACCTTTTCATATACATTGTGTTAAGAAAGATAAACCTCCGTCCCCTCAGAACTTTGGTCCCACATTGGGTCCAAGGGAAAACAGGAATTCGACGCTGATCGGCGATTAGGTAGGCGCTGGCTGATGAAATTTTCCCAGCTTGCAAGTGGACACCAGCCTAGGACGAATCTACCCTGCCCGCTATTGCGCACGGTCTACCACTGACCTTTTCATTCCTGCTCTAAGGCCTTCCACCGAACCTGCTCCAGGCGACCAGCACAATGGACAGCGACCCAAGCAGAAAGAGGTCGCCGACGAAGTCAGTGAGGTCGGTGAGGACCTTTGTAGAGTTGCTCTTGCTGAAACAGCCACCACTGCCATTTGAAGGTGGCATCGCGCCAGCGACTTCGAGTTCCGCCTGGCTGAGTTCGCTATCGCCGTTGAAATCCAGTGCATTAAACTCGCCTAGTGTGAGGCCTGCAAAAATTTCCTGTGCTTCTTGGAAACTGAGCGTACCATCGCTATTTGTGTCGCTTACGTCGAATTCGTCTATGAGCGTCTGAGCAATTTCCTGCGATGGCTCACCGTCACCCTCTCCTTCACCTTCTCCTTCACCCTCACCTTCACCTCCGCCCTCACCTTCTCCTTCTCCGATGATTTGCAACGCGATGTTTGGCAGTGTCTTGTCTTCACTGGCGGAGAGTACGATGTCTTCTATTATCAGTGGTTGATAACCTTCTGCTTCGACATCTAAGGTGTAGGTCCCTTCTTGTACGTTGAGGAATAGGAAGTCGCCAAGCAGATCTGTGGTGGGCGGTGCAGGATTCGAACCCGCCACCACCGACGACAAAACCACTGCACTTCCGCAACACAATCACAACAAAAACCATACACTCCAACAGCTTGCGGAAGGGGCAGAAAGCACTTCCCGCACGCTTCCTGATCACTTTCCTGACACTTCTTTGCACAAGAAATGTGCAACATACGTGCAATGGGATGCGCTACCCAAACCGGTCAAAACGGCAATCAGACAATGGCCATCGCTCCCAGAAACCACACGGAAGATAATACAACGCCTGTGCGAAGAAGCTCAACTACACATCCCGAGCGATAATTCATGACAACGCTATCTGAACGAGCGCGCACTGCCGTGCCTGCCTCCGCTCCTCTGTTTGTCGTTCCGCCAGGCACGGCACCATCAACCAGACCATGAACACCTACGCCAGAACCAGACAACAACGACTCACACAAATCACAGAAAACGTCGCCATCACCCTCGGCTTGAACGTCAGAAAAAGGGGTTGATTCAACGCCTATAGTACTACCTGGTCTGGGTTAATTTAATAAAGCTAAGGAGATTCTCGAATCATAATGGAAGTCAACGATTCATATAAGGAGTTTTATGGTCCTGTTACTAAACATATGCACGCGTTAGTAGCTGAAAGGATGGTGCCTTTATCAGTAGCAGGACTAATGCAAGATAGAATTGAAGTAGGAAGAGACGTCTCTAAGGTCAATCGCCATCTGATGAACAATTATTATGACACTGGAGATGCTATTGTGTATCATCCTGATGGACGAATAAAAATAGTTCTTGATTCCCAACTTTTGAGGAGTATAACCCCCAAGAGTGAATTAAGGGACGGGGCATTAGTTGTTTCCGATGACAACTACGCTGCTGCTGAAGGAGTAGAATTCAAGAGTGGAGATTTGGGGAGAATCAATTCATGGTTGTCACCGAAAGAAATTAAGGCTCACCCTGTTTGGCAAGTGTTAGCAAGGGACCAAGCACTCTTAGACGAGTATACAGATTATATCCTCGCAGAAGCCAATGAAAGTTTCGGTTACGATGTTGTTATGGGTGTTTTCCTTGAGAGTAAAGGGTATGAACCACAGCTTAGAACCGTGTTCATCGGCGGGATCGCAAACGCGTCCTTTATGGGTGGCGGAAACGATATCGACAATAGAGGCGGACGTCTCATAGGAATAAAATCAAGAGATCAGAATGTAGGTGATCTAGTTTCAACAAACCATTGAAAATGCCCTTATTCGCCTACGATTGTGCGAGTTGGATGCGACTTCGCCCGAGCCGAGGTTATCATAGTAACTGATGATGCAGCAATGTCAACGAATTCTTGTTAATTGCCCGCTAACGGCAGCTCCTTCTTCCGAATCAGCGTCTCAAGCAGTGTTAAAGTCTTGGAAGCACTACCCTGGATAAATTTATCAGTTATGCTGTCCGTAAAAACCGTTGGGTACACGTTAAATTCTAAAATAACAGCCCCCTGATCCTTGGCAAGCATGGGCAGATCAGCGGCAGGACTAACCTTTCCTGAAGTGCCGATGATAATCATAACATCACACGTTCTCAAGTATTTTAACGTATTTCTCCACACTTCCTTATCAATTGTTTCACCGAAAAATAAAACGTCTGGCCTCATAAGCCCATCACATCGTTGACACCGCAGCGGAGCATCTGGAAGATTATCAACCTCCAATGGAGATGTTCGACCACACTCAAGACAAGACGCGCTCCTCGTATTTCCATCAAACTCAATCACATTTCTGCTGCCAGCTTGCTGGTGCAAGCCATCAATGTTCTGGGTGATAACTGCCTCGATGTATCCCAGAGCTTCCAATTCTGCCAGCACTCGATGACCTTTGTTCGGCTCTTTCCCGCAGAAACTAAGAGCAAGTTCACGCCAACAACCCCAAACCTTACTTGGATTGGATTTGAACGCTTCTAAAGAGGCATACTCCTCAGGCGGGAATCTTTCCCATATCCCTTTAGAGCTTCGATAGTCCGGTACGCCGCTTTCGACAGATATACCTGCGCCGGTTAACGCCACGCACGTTTTCATCTTGCCCAATATGCTAACGGCAGTTTCAACAGAGTTCTCCACGGGTAGACCTCACTTTGGAGATTCTTTACATTTCTTTTTTCTTCTGCCGGGCGTTTTCAATAGTAACGAAGAATCCCCCCAAAGACTCGTCATAATTCTCAGATTGTTCTTCGTTGCTTTTCTCTACCCATCTTTGAAGGGACATCGATCTCTTGGGATCATTCATGGTCCCGTCGAAAGTAATAAACAGTTGGGTGCCTTTGACTTGACGATATCCTTTCTCGCGACGAAGACGAACAAATAGCTCGTCCTTTTTCAGAAAAAAAGCAATCGGTTTGCTCTTACTACTCGTCTTCGAACTAATATTTTCTGTTTCAATCTTCTCGAACTTGGAGCGCAAGAAATTCTGGCATGAATCAAGGAGCTTGAGGAGAAAAGCAATCGGTTTGCTCTTACTACTCGTCTTCGAACTAATATTTTCTGTTTCAATCTTCTCGAACTTGAAGCGCGAGAAATTCTGGCATGAATCAAGGAGCTTGAGGAGAAAGGGGATTGGTTCGCGCGTGAAAAGGAGGGGATTGGTTTCTTCTTGCTCCGCAGTGGTCGATTCGCTCAGGGTATCTTTGCCATCAATGGAGTAATGATGACCATATGCGGCTGAGGCAGCGGTAAGCAGCACGAGACAATCTTTCAAGTTGTCCATGGAGTTACTGATCTTGCGCTGGGAATCGAATCGTCTCACGAGTTCATACGCAGCCCAAGGGGCATGCCATCGGCGGTTAACCCCATAAAAATTCTTGCGCTTTTCCAGACGAACCTCGTTGATAACGTTCGGAAACATATTCTCAATTGTTGACTCAATATGGTCTTCGCTTATAAAGTCGAAGAGGTCATGGAGAATGCCTATTCTATGGAAGTTCTTGGGAATGTCTTTCACGTCGTCTAATCCACAGTCGAAACAATCTTGGCGGGTGAAAGAATAGAAGTTCCCAATTTCGCACACACCACCATTTTCCGGTCGTCTCATGTTATAACCCGTCACTTCCCACACCAGTGATAGGTAGTATCCAATGTCATGAAAAAGGGATGCACAGTGCCAGCAGTTTATAACGAAATCTCTACCCCTTTCCCCATGAAAACAATGCTCCAATAACGACTCAACATCATTTACATCGATTTCCAGTACGCTTGCAAGTTGCTGCCTATGATCGCGCAAATACGAAAAATAAAGATCCCTAACCAAATCCTTAAGACGGCGATCCCCATCTAAAGAGCATACAGGATAATGATGCAAGAGAATGGATCCCATACAAGCTACATAGCAGGGATGAAACAGTCTTTCGCTGTAGGGACTAAGATCGCCTTTGGATGGGTCATAATTCTCTCCCAGGACATGGTTGCTAAAATGGGCTAGCATATCGTAGACGGAATAGACACAATAGGAAAACGAATCCCCAAACGCCTCAATTGGATAAATAAGAATGTCGGCGGTCTCCAGTAAGATCTTGAGGTCATCTTCGGACACTTCCTCGTTCTCAAAAAAGAACTTGAAAACAAGATTCGTATTCTTCTCTGCAAAATTCTTTTGATAATGATATCTAGATTTGCCGAAAACAAAGGTTCTATGGTCCTTGAGCCTTTGCAGAAGCGCTTCTGACTCAAGCCCATGAGCTTGCGGACCGAGGCGTTCCCTAAGCCCTGCTACACAGCGCTCAATGATTGCTTGCTGTGACAGCATTGTACCATCTAACACGCTCTTTCCGTGCGAAGGGGCAGCAAAGAAGTTCTCGCCAAATCCAGATATTAAACTCATCACACCTCTTTAGCCTCAACACCGCGCCTGATTTCGCGTAGTATTTCTCCGATTGTTTTGTCTTCAGCTAACGAATTCTTCCCCAAAAGTTCCTTCAGGGGAGGTAAAGAGGAATGAGACGAGCACCTGAAAAGGTCCTCGATAGGATATGGCTTAATGAACTTTGGGGAAGGCGAAAGGAGGAATCTCTCGATAATCTTCAAACTTGGGAAACGAGCAATGCTTGTAAGTGCAGGATGATATCGGAATAAGCGCATCAGATCTTTCGGTTTCTCGTATAGAGATCTAATTTTTCCCTCTTTCAACTTGTTGATAATCCACATAAAATACCGATCCGAGTCTGTTTCAATTGCTTGCTGCCGTAAGAGATCCATTTCTATCTGAAGACCTGCGACATCCTGCACATCGGCACTCGTAATAAACACCGCCATGCCCTGAGCGATTCTAGCTAAATTGCAAGACAATTGTGAAAATGTTGAATAACCTGGCGAATTGTCGATTAGGACAATTTGAACACCCTTCTCCTTCCTAAGCGCAACCAGCAAACCACGCAAGAGTTTCGATATTCGTTCAACGTCTCCACCAGCAAACGCATCGTATATATTCATCCTTTGTACGGCCAGAGGACAGGAGTGCGATACGAGAAGATTATTCGAAAACTCTTTGATTGAGGAATTTGTCGGGTTTCCGAAAAGCTCTTCCATACGGTCTTGGGCATCAGAGATTGTCTTGTTAGGGTCAAGATAATCTTCCAATGTTTGAACGAGTTTTTTAGGGAATTCAAAAATAAACGGAAATGAAGGACCTTGAAAATCCATGTCCAGAATGCAAGTCTTGAAACCTTCCTGTGCCAACTTCAAGGCCAAAACGAGTAGAATTAACGTCTTTCCGACACCTCCTTTACGTGAATGCGCTGAGAACATAAAAGGTAAATCCCGTTCCCCAAAATCCACTCTCCGCCGCATTGTTTCAAACTGATTCAATATCTCAAATTGCCCAAGTAACTCTTTAAAAACCCACGTTTGAACTTCGGAATCACCCGACAGACCTTCGCCTCGTAAATAACGTTTTTGTTTATACTGGATGGTGTTGGCAACAGAGCGAATTTGGTCAGGCAGAAATGCAGAAGCGTTTAAAGCTAGAGCATATAATACCCAATCCTTCAAGTCCTGATCAGAATTATCGTTCTTGTACACATTGTTAAAGAGAAACTCAAAAACGGTGGTCGCGAGTTTCTCTTCACTAACCCCAATCGGACTCGAAATCAACGTAGCTGTGAGAGTTGCCACTGCTTCTTTTTGGGATTCTAGCGGCATGACCGGAAAACTATCCCTTACACGCTTGAGGAGGCTAGTCATTTGCTCGTACGAGAAGTTTTCACTCAGAATTGAAAGCGTTCGAAATAGATCGGGGTGGTAGTCTTCGGGCTGTTGTTCTCTAAGACATTCTAGCCCTTGCGCTGCCCAATCTTTCAAGGTAGGAGTTCGCGACTCATGCTCCTGTTCAGCTTTCTTTGTGCTGGCGGGGTCTCTGATTGAGTATTTCCAGTTTTCCAATAGCGATGAGAATGGATGCTCTTTGTATATCTGTAGGGCTTCACTCAAGTTCTTGCCCCAAGTTGAGGATGAAATTTGCATCGACTTCCTCATGACTTTTTTGCCTAAGTTTGGCCCCGTGTCTTCTTTGAGAACTGAGTTGCGACAACGAGCACAATTACAGTAGGTACTATTGCAATCACGCCTGCCGTTTCTGCATCAGCAGTTGCAGCCGTATAGGCAATAGCGGTAATCCAGCCAATGAGGATTGACCAAAATGCCGCGTTAGCAGTCGTATGTTTCCAGAAAAATCCGGATAACGTCGCTGGAACAAGAATCATTAGCCAAGTTAAAACAGTGAAAAGGATTCCTACTATATTTGGGAAAGCCGTAATAATCGCTATAACTAATACGCCACAAATCAGTGTTACAATCCGAAGGAACTTGATTGCTGTTTTTTCATCCAGTTCAGTACCTTGACGAGAGCGGAAAAAATCTTGTGTAATCGCGGATGATACGACTAAGAGAAAACTGTCCGCAGATGACGTGAACGCCGCAAGATAAGCCACCATTAGCAATCCAATCATGCCACTTGGAAGTAAATGAGTGATTAAAGCAGGCAGAGCGTATTCAGCGTCGATATCCGGTAGCAAGGCTCGACTGCACATACCAAGATAAACTGCCATTGCCGCCCCAATTGAAATCAAGAAACCTCCTGCCACAACAGCATTGCGTGCCGTCTTCATATCCCTTGCAGAAAACACGCGCTGCCAAATGTCCTGTGAAGAAAACAGGATAGGAATAACTACAATATAAGTTCCGATGATCTTGTCCACCCCCCAAGTCGTAGGGCCAAAAAACTCAGTTGGAAGGTTCGCTGCGAGCCCTCCTGCCTTTGCGACAGCTGCGTAAGCGGCAGGAATTAGACAGCATAGACCGATAAGCGTTACAACTAGCTGAAGTAAATCTGTCCATACAACGGCCAAGAACCCCCCGAGTATGACGTAGATAACCACGATTCCAGCCCCCAATGGCACAGCCAGAGAAAACGGGATTTCGAAGAGAGTAGAGAGAAACAGGCCAATGCCATATACATTGATTGACGCAAGCGCTAGGAAATTTGCGACGGTCAGTAAGCTTCCAAGGACTTGTGTTTTTCTGTCATATCGATCAAGAAGCATATCGGCATAGGTTTTGTACTTTCTCTCCTCAGAAACCCTTTTGAGCTTTGAAACGAACGTTGCAAATAATAAAAACGCAATGAGAACAGCTGGCGGTGACCACATAACTGAAATTCCATATTTGTAGCCATATATTGCGTGAGCAAAAACAATGGAGAATCCAGCAATTGTGCTAACAATCGTTCCGAAAACATGCCAAAACCCAAGGGAATGTCCTGCCAATACGAATGTGTCGAATCCTTTCTGTTGACGAGCGAATAGAACTCCCACTGCCAAGCAGACAGCAAAGAAGCACAGGACGATAACAGCATCTAGCCCATATGCAGTCGACATGACCTTTTCTCCTCACCCCAACATCAACTGTCTAGCACCTCAGCCAGTATCTTTGGATATACTGGCACATATGTTTCCTCATCAATAAGCACCAGTGAGGATCTATCATTATGCTTGGGCATACCGTGTACTCTATGGTAATAGGATTCCATCGATTCGAGATGCCGATCATATTGTAGACAGATGGCTGAAAGACGCTCAAACAATTCTTCGCGTTCCTCGCCCGGCATTACAGCGCTATCAGACATGGCGGCGAGATGGAAGCTAAAACCAAGAGAAATGGCCTGCTCGATAGCTCTAAAGGGATATTCAAACGACGCTTCGAAGGCACCCGTACGAGTACGCAATCCTTTCGGGTTTCCTGCCTTCAGACTTATTCGAAGTTCCAAACAATCAATAAATACAGATAGAGCTTCGAGATACGTTGAATCCGCGCCTAAGAGAAAACCATTCGTCTGTAACAAGAAGCGCTGTGGAAGATTCCGTTCAGCAAAACATCTTATGACAGAAAGGAGATGGTGCCTTCCAATCGTCGGTTCTCCACCAGAAATGGCGAAGTATCTAATGGTTTTTGGAGGAGAACCCTCAGTACAAAGTTCAAATGAACCTATCCCTTCAATCTTGCGATCCGCAAGAGTCATAATCATTTTATCGACGACTTCCTCTGGCTGATACAAACGTGGTTTCATCTCGTTCAGTGCGGCTGGGACGTTGAGAATTTCGTTTAACTCTACTCCAGCCCTTGTGCCATTCTGGCCGAAAACTTCGCTAAAAACACGTGCGACTTTATTGGGGTGTGAACTGACGGTATTGATCTCCTTACAACTTCGACAAGGAGACCAGCAAAATCCACACTGAAGATTGCAACCTATCGAATGTGCCTTGACTGATCCACCAAAATTTGGAGAAATACTGAAGGTAGCATAGAGCCTGGCTTGGTCCTCACAAGCTGCATTTTCCATAGCGCTTGCAAGCAATATTGGGTCAAAACCACTTTCATTGATGTGACGTGGATTAGATGAGTCAATCTGACGTTTCATAACTCTCATTTACTCCCTGTATCGTCCAATGGTTAAATATTTTTCAGCATCTATCCTAAGATTTTAGGGGGAGGAAGTTCATCCAAGTAATCGCCATATTCTTCGTGTGCGGAAATCGACGGTGGACAATCCAATGTGAGTCGCTCAAAATTATCACCACTCTGATCGCCGATGGTATCAACCGAGTTAGCGTGGTCAATTTCGGACCATGCTGCGTTTAGGTTAAACCACGGAACTTGTCTACCTTTCTGCGCAAGTTCCGCTCCCCAAATCGCCATCCAAGTGGAGGACGTAGCGCTGAGAACTTTTCTTCTGAGCACCGCATCAGAGAGTGCTCCACTTTCGTGTACCGTGTCTTCACGAAACCCTCCTTTGAGACACATTTCGATCAGTTTTCTGTTCCCCGAGTTGACGAGACATATAACTCGCAAGTGACCGTATACATAAAATGCTGCTCCAATAGAAAGCAATAACAGATCCTTGGCTCTGCGACAGGTTCGTTGACATGGATCCGGAATAGCAACACTATATTGAACATTTGAATTAAATCTGTCGTGTGCCGTCAAGTGCGCTATACCAATCGCCTCTCTACCTGGCAGTTCTGCGATAAGAATGACATTCTCAATTTGCTCTCCTCTACAAAAGGGCAGACCTTCAGAATTCTTTTCCATTGTAGACTGGGCATCCTTAGGCCAGTCATCCAGTTTTCGCCACTCTTTCAAGATACGGAGGTCTCTTGATTCGAAGGGCCGGATGTAAACAGAGGATTTCTGAAACATATTGCCTCCCATAACTAATTACTTCTTACTTCATGAGTTGTTCATTGCCTTCAGTTTCCGCGAATCTATCTTGTTGAAATGAAATGTCGGCACCAGTCACAAAGCAAATCTTAGAGAACCACGTATCGGATTGTCAATTAATGAGCTCCGCGACTGGAGAATCAGGTTCATTACTTATAACGGAGCCTTTCTGTTACTATCCCGGCTTCTAAAGATCCTCAGGAGTAACCAAAATCCACTCCTCAAGCTTTCTCCTCTTGTACTCTTCGAAAGCCTCTAATTGTCTTGATTAGGTCCGCCTTGATATCGGAGCCGCACGCAACCATTCCTGAATGTTCTCACCCGCACCGTGCGCTGCCTCGACGAAGACCTAGTAAAAGCAAATACTCCAAAAAATACCTCCGAAAGAAAAATAGATTTCCATAGCCTGCGCACCACCTACATCACCCTCCTCCTTGAAAACGGAGCCAACCCCAAAGAAGCCCAAGAACTCGCCCGCCACAGCACCCTCAGCCTCACCATGAACACCTACGCCCGCACACGGCAGCAACGGCTTCACGACATCACAGAAACCGCAGCAGAAACAATCGGCCTCCAATAAAACCAACACAACAAACCCTGGGCGCGCATTATCTGACCGAGTGCCCGCATCGCGGCGTTGGAAGGGATAACACCGTTCTCGAGAAAAATTTCGTTCCAATGACTGAGGGTGCTGTTCGCTGTAAGCAGCAACTCGGCGAGCTCATTAAATCGTACTATCGAGAGGCAGCCTAAACTTTTCACATCGCCAGCCTGGAGAATGCTTCCTTTCGCACTGTGGACGGGAGAGAAGCTCTTCGCCTGCGTGACGAAAACCGCCCTCTCAATCCGCTTCTTGCGTTTCACTGCCTGCATTCCACTTCCAGAATCAACACTCCACTTGAACTTTATCCTCAAATCTGTTTTACTCAACCCATCATCATGCTCAATGCGATGATGAACCTCCCTCGGCTATATTTCCGCGCCCTTCACAGTGCAGCGCCTTGTTCGGCCACGCTGATTCTCGTCGCCACCGAAGTTCAGAGAACCAATCCCTTCCAATCCTCGCACTGTCCCGGAGGCTCTGATCCCCTTAGGATATAGAGGAGCGCGGCGAGAGCCCGGTAAGCGTCGCCGCCTGGTTGATCCGTAAACTGGCCGTTGGGTAGGCGATTCCAGTTCGGACTGCCCTCACCATCATGATTGACAATTACACGATCACAACTGCAGGCGTACTGGAGTTCCTTGTAGGTGTCAGCTGCTCTCTCTTCGATGTCCTCGCTGACAGCCGCCTTCTTGCCCTGGTATTTCGCGCGGGCAAGTTGCTTACTGATCATGAGTTTTCTGACGTGATCAGCAACATCGACGTTTGCCGCCTTCAAGTCCTCAATCTCAACCCGGCTTATAGGGGAGAGAAAGAGCCTTTTGACCTGTACCTCTCTGAGGAACGTACTCTCGAGTAGTTTCGCGCCGAGAGTGTGGTAGATCTCGATGAGTAAGAGTTCAGATTGGCTCTTATTCACCTTCTCGAGATCGACGGCTTGGCGGAGCCGACGACACTCGCCAACTAGAAACTGAGGGTTATTCTCCAACTTGCAGAGATCTTCGGTTGTGCGAAAGAAGTCCTCATCCTCCCACATTCTTTCCTCGCCCGGTCGTGGTCCGTCAGGCCTGGAGTCTTTGCTCTTGATGACGGGAATCTCGGAATACTTGAGGTCAGGATGGAATGTGTTGAGCGCCGCGAGAAGCGGCCCCTTCCCGACGCAGGACGGGCCCGAAAGTAGCGTGAATATTCTTGCTGACATTGCGCATCCTCCTGTTCCTGTTCCTGTGCCGAACGTTAAGTTTAGCCGCGAGATCTCATGGTAACAACGCTTGAACAACGGTGCAATAGAACGAAACGAACGACTTCGAAGCTCCGGGCGCCCGCCCACATCGACTGCAACGCATTGTTTTTCAAAGACTAAACATAGCCGCAATTGCGGTTTGTGTTCAATATCACCATAATATATGCTGAGAGTATGGTAGCTCCGCGTTTTCAAATTGGTAGTTTAGCGGTTCTGGAAACCATTAGATGATCGAAGGTTCCATCGAATGAGATACTCGGCTCGCCATCGAGGCCACAGCGACCTGGTACGCCCGGCAAGTCTATGCCTCAGTTTGCGACGACGATAAGAAACTCCTCAATTTCATTTGTCGCCTCGCTTCAGAAGGCGTCAGAATATTAAAGCTAGAATTGGATGGCAAGATGAAGGGCCAGATTGAATTGAGGATTGTCGGAAGCCCTTCCTAGACGCACATCCCCAAGGAGAACACTGCAATGAAAACTCTCTTCTTGATAGATGGGGCCGCTGGCTCCGGAAAGACAGACCTTATCGAGTATGTTAACCACAAGTTTGGCGCAGGTCAGTTCGCCTGTATAGTGCCGAAATTCACCACGCGACCTCGAAGAAAAGAAGAGAGTGAACGCAACCTTGAACTTGATCTCATGCATGTATCGAAGGATGTATTTTCCGAGCACGCAAAGAGTACTCTGTTTCTGTCATACGAATATGGTGACAGCCGTTTTGGCCTTTATCATTACGGATTCTATATAGGAGATGTGAAAAAGGCGCTTGACGAGAGCCCAAACGTGTTTCTGATTGTCCGGAACCGCCCTTTGATTCAACGCTTACAGGATCTTTTTGCGCACATCAAAGTCATCCCAGTTTTCATCTATTCCGACGAGTTCGAGATCGGAAAACGAATGAAAGCCGAGGGATATTCAAAGAACGCTATTATGAGACGCAAGAGGCGGCTTCGCGTTGTGTGGAATGACTACAAGAATCACCCCGAGATTTACGAACGTGTCCTGATAAACAACGCCTCCAAGAATGACTTCCATCATCTCCTGGAGCAGATGTTGTTTTCATACTCGTTTGATGACGACAGTCTTCTATACATCTCTGAGAAAGACAAGTTCCAGCTTGTCAGGCCTCTTCCCGCATTCAGGAAAGAAATGGAGCGGCGTCTTGCAAAGTACCCTTATCCAAGAAATGTCTTCCTTATGATGAAATATCGATCTTCAAATGAGGCTGTCGGCGTTTACATCGCCGAGAATCTTGAGAAACATGGATTCAATTGCGTAACTGCACAAATGGATGACTGGCAAATAACTGGTGATACTTACAACCCAGTAGCTGTACTTTATTGTTGTAAATATGGGATAGTACTATTCGATGAACCTGAGAAAGATGCAGCGTACAATCCAAATGTTGCTTACGAGCTCGGCATGATGCACTTGCAGAGCAAGAAATGCCTCATCCTAAAGCACAAGGCGCTACCTAATGTACCTTTTGATTTAGTGTCCCGCGTCTACAAAGAGTACTCAAAGGATCTCGAACTCAAGGACATGATCAGCAGTTGGATAGCTGAAATAGCGATGGATTAATAGGCTCCTTATGCGGTCTGGGCTCAGCAGCTCTACGGTAAGAGCTATCGCTAGAAATTGGTGCTTCCCAACACCACATGCAACATATGCCAGTGGGGAGATTCACAATGGAAACAGAACGGTTGGAGAACATTCTCAGTTGTGGGAAACGCCACATAACAATTATGGGCGTGATGCCTATTGCGGAGGAATTGCTGGGCTTGTCTGATTTCCTCCGCGACAGACTTATACGCGAAAAAAGCTTGCAGATCTCCTTTTTCTATGAAAGCGAGAACGAACTCTTTGGACAATCGCTCTGTCTCGATAATCATCATGCACGCAAGCGAATGACTTATGGGACATTGAAGGACATGCGGGAGTTTTTCAAGGGGATAAAGAGAAGCGTGCTGGAAGAATGTCCAGAAGATGGACTGGAGTCGGTGGAATTGAGATTTGTCGTACAGCAAATCAATCTGAGGCTACCTCTCGACGTGATATGCGTGGATGACACATACTATGTATGCCCTGTAACAGCGGACATGCCATCACTTCGTGATTATAAGAAGATCGCCAAGAATGATCCTTGGCGTCGCCTGATTGAGAACTACATCATGCACTATGTGGAGAAGGACAGAGGTGGTATCTACATGTCCGATCCGGAAGAAGAGCTGATTGAATTATTTGACAAGGACAGCATCCCGCGAGGGATTTACCCTCGGCGTGTCTTCTATAACACCGAATTTCAGAGATACTCAGTATGGGGTTTCATTTTTAACCGCGCAGGACAAATTATCATTCATCGAAGGGGCCCAATGGCGAAAGACAACCCTGGGCTTTGGGACAAGTCATTTGGAGGGCACAGAGAACTCTCTGAGTCATGCACGAATCTTACAGCTCGCCGCGAGATGATAGAGGAAATACATATGAAGGGTGATTATGATACACACTATTTGAGGGAAAACCTCCGTCACGTTGTTCACCTTGGTGATTGGCGAGGAACCACAGACCGTGTGACCCTGCGAGATGCACGAAGGATGTACTCGCATATGAAAGATTGGCATTGGGTGTTCTTTCATCCTACTTTGGATGGCCTGCCTATGAGCGTCACACGAACGTCCGAGCGGCTGTGCTTGGTGAAGGGAAAGAAAACATACAAGAAGACGCGATTCATAAGCGATGTTTCCTTCTTTGTTTCCCCAAGGGGCCTCTTTGATAATGCTGAACAGGTTAAGGCAGCTATGAAGCAACTTGGGACCGGTGGAGCAGCCAGCTCTCGAAAACTGGTCACAATTGGAGAGCTGCGTGACTTGTGTAGAGAAAAGCGGTCAGGTAAATCCATTGTAACGGACGATTTGATTTGGATGATGGAAGAACATCGCGAATTGCTTGAGAGCTTCTCCTTCTTTGTGAAGTCTGTTTTTGTTTGAGGATCAAATCGTCTGTGGGCAGGAAATGAGCGATGATCGACATTCAATCGGCAGTCATTAGAATCCTCTACGGCGCGCAATTGGAAGCCGTGGCTCGCGATAGCGGCTTATCGCGAAAGATCCTAGCAGCAGGGTACTCCAGATTCATGGCGGCAGCAAAGCGCACAATCAAGTCTGAGAAACAGGAAAAGGCTATAACCTGTGTCCGTGCTGGCCGGGAGTTTGGACATGTTGGGAAGACTCTGAGTATCAGAAAATCAACTGTGGCCGCTTGGTGGGACGATTTCCTAAATGCTGGGCGTGACGGATTATTCTCAGCCACTGGTCGTCTCATCGTCATAGGAGGCGGGAGTGCAACAGGGAAGACGACACTACTCAACCTCATGCGGAAGAGCCGTGACGTGAATGTTCGCAGAGTACGGAAATATACAACCCGAGCAGCGCGATCCGATGAAGATGACATCGTGTCCATGGAAGAAGCAACTGATGCTGATCATGATTATGTCTATGCCTGGAACAATAACCGGTACGGCATCAAAGCCAGGGATATTCGAGACATTATCAGCAGCGGAGAAACAGGAGCTGTCATCATTACACCAATAGCCACTGTGCGCGAAATCAAGCGTCATTTTGGAGGCCTATGCTTGTATTTCTATATGTTTCGCGGCGAGGGTTTCGCTCGGGAGCAGCAAATGCGGATAAGGCAACTTGTGGAAGGGGCGGATAGGGATAAGTTATTAGAGCTTCTTCAAGAACTTGACACGAGAGCAGGAGATCTACGCTCAATATGGCGGAACTATATTGAGAATATTGCGTTCATAGATCATGTGATCCTGAACATCACCTCTGAGAAGGATGCCCTGACTCAAGTTAGAAATATTATGCGCGCCCACAAAGGTATGGGCCCCAGATGCAGGAAGTGTCATGTGGGCAAAAGCACCTTCGGTCGAAGGGCGACAGTTTTCCTTGTTGCTGGAGGGCCAGGATCTGGAAAACACACGCTCGTTGAGGCTGTGAAAACTCTCGGGAGAAGAAGAATAGCGGTTGTGGAAAAGAAGACGGAAAGAGAGAAGCAGGCCGATGATGGCGATGAGATAAAGTGTATTGAGAGGATTGATGAGGAAGAATGCAGCGTAACTTATCGCTATAATAATAGGCGTTATGGTGTGAATACTCAAGAGATGTGGACCACCGTCGAGGCAGGAAAAGCCCAGCTACTGATAACAAACATGAATGTAATGCCCTTCTTTATCCGAATGTTTGGGCCCCTGGCGGTTTGCCTATATCTTTTCCGAACAAGGAACCCACAGGACATATACGAGAACGCCATGACTAAGGGGATGACGGATAGCGCTGCTAAGTATCGAGCGAAGCGCGCAAGTGATGTGCATCAAGAATATATACGTAATGTAGCGTTGATAGAGCACGTACTGCTCAATACTGGAAATCGAGACGACCTTGCGTCGCAGATGCTCAATCTCGTAGATCACTACGATTCGTAGTCGTGGGGCGGTGTGATGGTCCAGCGACTTTCGGTGCCATTCTTTTGGACGGCTAACTCTCTGATTCAAGGCAACTGATGCTATGCTTAGTCCATATCCTTCCCAAGAAGATTCGGAGAATACGCTATGAGCAAAGTGGGTCCATTTCAAGGCATTCCTTTTCCCAAGGATTGGCCCCAGTATGTCAAATTGGCGGCCATCCACAGCGTTGCTTTGGCCCATCGTGTAATCACCTACTCCAGGAGCTTCGCCATCAATAGTAGCATCGAAAGGATTCGTCTCGCTGGAGAACTCGACAGTGTCCAAAACGAAATCGCCTTGCTTCAGGAGGAACTCAGAATCAAAGATGCACGCATGGCCAAACTTCCCCCTAGAAAGCGTCCACAATATGCTCCCCAAGAGAGAATGGCCATCCTGGAACTCAAGGCCGCCCGCGCGTGGAATCTGGCGGAAACAGCCAGAACCTTCATGGTCGATCCCGAAACCATTGCCAGTTGGATGATGCGAGCGGCCGGTTGCCAAGATGGGCTCCTCCAACTTTCCCAACCGGTGAACAAGTACCCTGACTATGTCCGCTATATCATCCAACGGCTCAAAATGCTTTGCCCAACCATGGGCAAGGTGAGAATCGCTCAAGTACTGGCCAGAGCGGGACTGCATCTCAGCGCTACCACTGTCGGTCGCATCGTAAAAGAAGAACCTTTCCCTGTCAAGCCCGATTCCGACATCATTGAATCTGAGACGAAGCAGCGAATCGTCACCGCAAGATGTTCTAATCACGTTTGGCATGTGGATATGACCACTGTCTCGACAACAGGATTCTGGGTTCCATGGATGCCATTCTGCTTGGTGCAGGTTTGGCCGTTCTGTTGGTGGGTCATTTTGGTGATTGACCATTTCTCCCGTGCGGTCATTGGCTTCGCCGTGCTTAAAAAACAACCTACTGCGGATGAAGTTATCGCGTTCATGGCCAACACCGTTTTTGCGGTGGGAAGGTCTCCCAGGCATCTCATTTCCGACCAAGGAAGTCAGTTTGTCTCGAAAGATTTCCGAGCGTGGTGCAGTGCAGAACCACGGAATATCAAACAACGTTTCGGTGCTATTGGCCAGTACGGAAGCATCGCCGTTATTGAAAGAATGATGCGGTCCATCAAAGACGAATGCACCAGACGCATTCTCGTTCCCTTGCGTGAGGATGCCATCCGAAGGGAGATTACGCTCTATACAGATTGGTACAACCAGAATCGTCCACATCAGTCCCTCGGTGGACGAATTCCAATGGACGTTTATTTCGGAATCGAGGACGAAATCACCCGTATTGAAACGCGAGGCGAAGACGCAGTTCCTATCCAACTCATAGTCATGCGCATCAAGAAGCGAAGACATCTTCCCATTGTAGAACTGAAACATGTTGCTTGATTCGCTCACGGTGTTGGCGGTGCATTCTTCCACGGACGGATCTGTCATGCGTTAGAATTCGAATGATTTTGGGCATTCAAACGCATTGGGTTTGTTCCATCACCGTACTTTTGGTTAGCAGCCGCGCCATTAAGGCTGTCGCAACTTCACTTTTTCGCCCTTTCTTGGCGGACCCGAAAGTCCTGGACCAGCACAGTCGGGGGCAGTTGGACT
>VRUF01000029.1:17759-18221 GCA_019456245.1 Planctomycetota bacterium
AAACATGGGTTGCACACTATCTGACTGAGCGACCACATCGCGGCGTTGGAAGGGATAACACCGTTCTTGATGAAAATTTCGTCCCAATGACTGAGGGTGCCGTCCGTTGCAAACAACAGCTCGGCGGACTCTTGAAATCGTACTATCGAGACGCGGCTTAGACTTTTCACGTCACCAGCCCGTAGAATGGATTCGTTTGCACTGCGAGCGGAACGGAAGCTCTTCGCCTGCGTGACGAAAACTGCCTTCGCAATCCGCTCTTCGCGTTTCACCTTCCGCATCTCACTTCCAAAGTCGCCACTTCACTTGAACTTTCTCCGCTAATCTGTTTTACTCAACGCATCATCATGCTCAATGCTATGATGCTCCTCCCTCGGCTATGTTTTCGCGCCCTTCACTATATTTATGTACCCGCCAGGGGATTGCGTGGGGCATGTGTCTTTTGTGACAATGGGTCGCTAG
>VRUF01000002.1:0-640 GCA_019456245.1 Planctomycetota bacterium
GTTATGTTTCTCAACCAGTTCAGGATACCGAAGTTGCATGTCCGAGCGATAGTCACCAATTTGACTCTCCGAACATACCCTCACAACTTTCTGTTCATCGACAACGTACCCGGTTCCACCTTTTGCGGTAACATTGTTAACGCTCATTCCAGCGCAATCCATGTACGTTTCCGGTAAACATTCAGCCGCGTTCGATTGAATCTCTGGACTTTTCCATTCTTCCGAACCGTGAAAGTCATTCTCCGGTTTTGTCCGTAACAGACGTTTACCGAGATGAACCAACGTTCCAGAGGGATATTTTTGATCCAGAAACTTTCGAACATTTTTAATATCAATCATAACAATCACCAATAGATTGAATGAATGTTAATGAAAAAGTATTTGTTCAATAATTGAACAATTCTCTTCCAACAATGAAACAAATATCAATAAGTCAATGAACAGTGAGGCTGAAAGACCGCTAAATAACAGTCTACAGCTAACAATATCGGAAAATTGGCATCAGCAACGTGCATGATCCCAGCAATCCCATTATTTGAATGAACAGCATACGTTGGTATGCGTGTATATGGTACGGCTCAATCGGTATCAATGTCAAGCGATTAACACGTTCAACATGATAATTCATAAACCGCCGCCG
>VRUF01000002.1:650-22558 GCA_019456245.1 Planctomycetota bacterium
TACAAACATCATGCCAAACGTCGTGTAGTGGCTGAGGTAAAACAAAGATCGCCGTTGTATCCCAGCATGTGTATCAAAGTGATACCGTTGTATCAGAGTGATAATTAGGGGGATGCGCTTGGGGAAAACGAGCGGTGGTTGCGTCTGCGCCGTAACAGGAGAGTAGCATATGGTAGAAATTGATGGACCCTCTTGGGTCCTACTCACTTCGTTCGTAGTTAGAATATGATCTAGTATTCGTTCAAACATTGAACAATTCTAGTTCACTTCGTTCACTTCTATTCACTATTATTCTAGTCAGATGCTTGACATTGTTACTGTTGTTACGTAGTTTCTAGTGGCTAGTTGTTTCTAGGGTTCATCTGGGGCCTATATCTATTTCTACCAATCATGAGTATAGCTAGCAACGGGTTGTCCTCTGGAGCGAGGGCGGCATTAGCACATGCGTCGCAAGTTGCCCCAACTGCTGTTCAAAAGCATCAGGGAAAGGGGCAATACGAACTTCAGAAATTGAGAGCGAGACATCATCTTATTCTCAGGATGTCCGCTCAGGGAATGGATAATAAAGAGATTGCTAGTCAGTTGAATCTATCTGAGGTTGCTGTTTCCTATACTATTAATAGCGAATTAGGGCAGCAGAGGCTAGAAGTGCTAATGGGGAATGCGGATATTGATGCTATTGACATGATTAAGGAGTTTGCGGAATTAGCTCCTGTCGCCCTGGAAGTAGCTGAAGAAGTGATGTTAAATCCCTATGAAAAGACTTCAGATAGACTGAATGCTGTTGACAAAATTTTGAACGGCGCTGGTTATGGGAAGAAGGTTGACCTCGGCATTTCCATCCAATTAGTTGGAGACAATGAGATCAGGGCGGCGAAAGAACTTGCTAGGAAGAAGGGAAAACTCGCTGGCATCATTGTAGAGGAAGCTGTTATTGTTTCTGAGTCTGATGAAGAGGGCGATGAGACATGACCACAGATATAGCTTTATGGGTCGCAGGTATCCTTTTAGTTCCTGCTATCCTTTGGGCCATCCACTGTACTGTGACAATGAACAAGGTTAAGAAAGATGTTAGTTCCCTTGTGAAGATGAGTAAAGGGACTAATGAAAATCTGAAAGAGAATACGAGGGCGATACGTTCGCTGACTCATTATTTTAAGTGGTTCATTACTGAAACGTTGGAGAAAGATCCACCGCCGCCATTAGAAGGTGGAGCGACAGTTATAAGTGGTGATTAACCCGCACAAGGTGCGACGGCAGGGAGCTGATAGATAGCTAATGAGTTTAAGAGTTAAAGAGCACGTTTCAATTCGAGGTCTCCAACCTCAGATGTTCCATGCTTGGAATGTTGCAGGAGAAGTCTATGAAGAGGTTTCCAACGCTGACTGTATTCTTACTGCAGGTGTTGATGGTAAGCATGGTCATGGTTCTTTACATTATGTTGGCCTTGCTATTGACCTTCGCATTCGGAATCTCTTAGCTGGGTGGGAATTAACACCTGAGTTGGTAGAGGTTGCTGAGGCAATACAGATTAAGTTGCAGAATAGGTTAGGCTTTGAGTACGACGTTGTCCTTGAGTCCAACCACTTCCATATTGAGTTCCAGCCTAAGGAACCAATAGAATGAGCGCACCTATTTGGAATATCATTCTGGAGGAAGGAAGTGATTTCGACCTTGTTCTCGTTTATAAGAGTGGTTGTGCTGTTATTGACGTTACTGGTTATGGAGCACGCTTTGCAGTTAGGAACGATCCTGATGAGGATGCTCTCGTCGTATCTAGTGTCAGTGGAGGACAGATTACGGTGGCTGGAACTACTGGACAGTTTACCCTCTTGGTAGGAGCAACAACTGTTGATACTCTTAAGAATTTAATTGATGCCTCTAAAGCTAAGTATGCTTTTACAATCTGGCCTTCCGCCAACACGCCGGCGGTGAATCCCAGGCGTCTCCTACAGGGATCTGTTAAATTCAGTAGGAATTATGGTGGAGCATAGAATTATAAACCAACAAGAGGAGCACAGGTTTGTTGAAATCCTAGAGCACATTAATCTTGTTCACCCTGAAAATGTAAATATCCCATTTGGGAATTTTCTAAGGGCTACTAAGAAACTTGATCTTACGACTGTTGAGATTGATAAAAGTGCTCAAATGTCCCTTGACGTATTGTTTAAGTGTGACGTTTCTGCTGCTACTGGTGCTCCACCAGGAGGTGGAACGGAATATACTCTTATCTTCTTCGGTAGTAGAATTGATGATGAAATTGTAGTCTCTCCAATATCCTCTCTCAGTGTCACGACGACCGTTGTATCTGGAACTAGTGTGACTATTGACATGCTAGGTATGATGGGAGATTTTGTTAATCAGCAACTATACTGGTGTACCGATGCTAGACCCGGTATTAACACCGCTCGAATTTGGCGAGGCGATTACGATGCTAATGGGGCTATTACTAATATCGTAGACATCCATAACAATTTCGATGATCCTGTAATGGGAATATGGGTTGACGCAGCTAATGACCTGGTCTACTTCCTAACAGGAAGTCAGAGATTCAAAAAGGTTGTAATCAGTACAGGCGGCGTTACTGAGATAGCTACTCTCCTTGCTCCTGATGATCTTTGGCTCGCTAATAGTACCCTTATGTATATTGCCCTAGGTAGTGCTGGCCTAAGGAATATTGTTAAATATAATCTAGTAACAGATGTTGCTTCTAACGTTTTCGCTGGCACTGAGGCCTACAATTTCGTAGATGGAGATTTTAGTAGGGATTTTGTACTTTATCGAAGGAGAGCTGATCGGTTTATCAGAAAGAATGATCTTACTTTCCTTAATGAAGATTCAACTTGGGTAGATAACGGAGAGGTAGGTAGGGAGCAGGATTTTAACGTAGATAGGCTTGCTCAGAAAGTCTATTATATAGACACTCCAGCAAATCAAGTCGTAAAGGTTAATTATGATACAAGTGGCCAGGTTGTAATTGGAACTCTTATTAGTCCGGGTGATTATAGATACTGGACGTTAGGATGATTAGTAAACAGGAACAAATTGCCCTATTAGCTGATATGACTGCCAGCACGGCATTAGCTGCTGGTATTATCTATCCTGAACGGTTCAGTAGGTCCTTTGACCCTATTCATAAGTCGATCTTTGAAATTATTGACAGAAGGCCCGGTGATCCTGGTTATTCTCCCTATAAACTCATTATAGCGCCGCGTGGGAGTGGGAAGACTTCAATCTGTGCCATTCTGGTACCAACGGTTGCTATCCTCTTACAACGCTATGATTACATAGTTATCATTGGATATAACGCTGATGATGCTATTGAAAAGACTGAAGAGTTGAAAAGGGAGCTAGTTTCCAACCCACTCATTAGAACATTATACGGAGACATCAGAACGGATAAATGGTCTACTAAGGAGTATGTTGTTCGTATTGGGTCTAAACCGATTAAGATTCATCCTAGAGGCAGTATGCAACCTGTCCGAGGTAGACTTTTCATGGGTTCCCGTCCTGGACTTATCATCATTGATGATCTTGAGAAAAGTAAGGAAGTTGAGAATCCTGAGATCCGTAGGGAGAAAAAAGATTGGTTACATGGTGATGTTCTTGGTTGTATTAATAGAAGCCATCAACATATTGATGGAAAGGATGCACCTTGGGAATTTCTGATGATGGGGACCATCCTTCATCAGGATAGTTTGCTGATTAACTTACATGAGTCGGAACAGTGGGATTCTATTGTCCTTGAACTCTGTGATGATAATTTCGTTAGTAATGCTCCTCATTACTTAAATGATAAAGGGTGTAAAGCTCTTTATGAGCATTTGAAAGCTGATGGACAAGTTGACACATGGTATAGGGAGTATCGAAACAATCCTGTTCCTACTGGTCTTGATGCGGCGTTCCCTACTGACTTATTCAGGGACTACGAAGAAAGCGATGAAAACCTTAATAGAAACCACAATGTTGAAAGCGTCGTAATCGTAGATCCCTCTAGAACCGCTAACCCAACTGCTCACCCGACTGGGATTGTAGCTGTTGGAGTTGACATGATGAGGAATAAACTTTTCGTTAGAGAGTGTATCTCTAAGAGAATTTATCCTGAAGAGATGTATGAGCTGATTGCGGAGACAATCTTAAAATTTGAGGCTAGAGTTCTAGCTGTTGAGGTAACTGGACTTCATGAGTTTATTGTCCACCCTCTTAAGACTTTCCTATCAAAGAGGGGGATAAGTATAGAATTTGTAGAACTTCATGCTAGACAGGGTAGGGATGAAAGGGGTAAAGCTGCTCGCGTTCGCTCTCTTGTCGATTTTTACCGGCAAGGTATTGTTTATCATAATAAGCAGGTTTGCGGGCCGCTCGAACAACAACTTCAGGCTTTCCCTAAAGCAAAGGATTGGAGTTTGATGGACCCTCTTGGTTACATTGTTGAGCTGTTAGAAAAAGGGCAACGTTACTTATCATTTCCCGGTCAGCATGATTTCGAGGGCAAGGATGATGTTGAAAGAGAGTTCAGGGAGCTTGAAAAGTTCTATGATGATGATGAAGAGGAACTGTGGGCTCCTCTTGAAGAATTTAGGGTAGTATGACGCAATTTTTCAGATACTGGTTAGGGTCAAAGGGACCGTTCATTTATCGGTCAGAGTTTGGAGAAATGCCTCTTCGTATTCAGTTAATAGAAGGAGGAGAGGAAAAAAGTGTTGCCCTTAACTTTGCCTCTGGTATTGCTGGTTCAGGTGGGAATATAGCGGGTACAATTAGTGCGGCGGATTATTCAGCACATAGAGCAGCGCATTTTAACGCCTTTAACATCGCTGGGGATTTACTTTAGGCTATGAGTGTTGTTAAGGAGCCAGATTGGACGAAAGGGACCAAGGGAGTGCCTTCTAAGGCTATAAGATATAAGGAGAACTTAAATGGATGTTGGGTGTGTACATCCCACCCTCCTGAAAAGAATCATGGTCATCCTACTATAAGAAGAACGAAAGTCTGGAACAGTCCTAGATTACTTGCTAGATATATTTACCTTATACTTAGGGGAAGTATCCCGAAGGGGTTACAGGTAAACCATTCTTGTAGTAACAGTTTGTGTATAAATCCTGCTCATCTATATTTAGGAACTCAGGTGGAGAATATAGAGGACACTAGAAACACAAACAAAGAGTTTGGAGGGCCGAAAACGTCTCCTCTTACTATATTAAAGGTGAAAAATCTTCTAAAGAATACTGATTTGACTCAGATAATGATAGCTCGTAGATTGAGAATTGGTCCTTGTATTGTTAGTAATATTAAATTAGGGAGACTGTAGTTATGTCTGTGAATACGGTACCAAGGTTTATTGAACAACCTAGAAGTTGGAAGACACAAGTATCCACGGCTAATATTAATATATCTGGTAATACTGGAACACTTGCTACTTTATTGACGGGACAGTCTCCTCATGGTTCTAAAGTTGACTATTTCTTTTTCCAGGCACAGGGAGCAACGCAGACTAACCGACTTCGGTTATATCTATTTACGTCGAACGCTACTGCTCATTTATGGAGAGAAATATCAGTGGGCGCGGCTTCAGCTCATAAAGTAGATGGCTCAATGTGGAACGATTCCCTAGCGCCCGCTATGCCTTTAGTTGTCCCTAGTGACTGGACGGTTCAATGTTCTATTCATTCAGCTAATGTTATTAACATATTCGGAGTGGGTGGAGATTACTAATGCCTACCATTCTAGATCCAAATAGTATGAACAAGGTGATGCCAGGTAAGGGGAGACCTTTATCTAGTATCGACCTTGGCTATAAGTATCCGAATAAGCTTAACTTAAGACCTGGTCATAAGTTCCATCAAACTTTACTCGATCAGGTCCTACAGTATGCTAAGGACTCCTATACTCAGGTATCTCGTCGCCATGCTGACTGGAATGAAATTGACCGGGTTCTCAAGTCCTATACCTATCTACCAACTCTCGGATCTAAGAGTAAAAAGTCTAGAGATGAAAAGGGTGTACAGGAAGATGAGATGCGCAGGATTATCATGCCTGTCTCTCAAGTTATTCTAGACACACTTTTAACCTATTTCACTTCAGCGTTCATCAGAAACCCAGTTTTCACTTATGAGGGAACAGGACCTGAAGATGTTCTTGGATCACTTCTAATGACTGAGTTAGTCCAGGGTCATGTTCATAAAAATGCTGTTCCTCTTTCTCTCCATACTAGTTGGAGGGATATGTTTGCCTACGGCGTCGGTTATGCTTCTCCAAGATGGGAGACTCAACTGGGTCGTAGAATAGAGATGCAGCCTACTGGCTTCTTTGATAATATTGCTTCATTCTTCCAAACTGGCTCACAGAGAGGTCAATCTGAATATAAAGTTCTCTATGAAGGAAATATGCTTGATAATATTGATCCTTATCTGGCTTTACCTGATCCTTCTGTCTCAGCGCATGAAATAAATAAGGGAGAGTATTTCGGCTGGTTAGATGAAGATGTTCTATCCGTAATGTTAAGGAATGAAGATACGAACAACTGGTTCAATGTTAAATATTTGAGGGAGATGGGTGGTTCCCTTACCTCTTCTATATATAATAGAGGGGAACGGAACAAACGTCAGCATTACACACAATCCACTAGTAATCCAGTTGATATAATCTGGATGTACATTGATCTGATTCCTCGAGATTGGAAACTAGGGAAAAGTAGAGATCCAGAGACCTGGGTGTTCGGAGTCGCCGCTGACACTATTATTATAGAAGCTAAGCCCCTTGATCTAATTCATGGAAAGATTCCCGTGGTTGCCGGTGCTCCTGACTTTGATGGTTATAGCGCTATGCCAACTAGTCGCCTTATGTCTGTTGAGGAGCTACAAATGCTCGTGGACTTCCTCTATACAAGTCATGTGGAAAATCAACGAAGAGTTATCAATGATAATCTCGTTGTTGATCCTAGCCTTGTTAATATACATGATATCAATACCAATAAACCTGGAAAGATTATTAGAGTTAGGAAGAGAGGTTGGGGTCTTGGAGGCATTAAGGATAATGCTATTTTCCAGTTAGATGTTAAGGATGTAACCCAGGGAAATATCCAAGATGCTGCATTCTTAATGGAACAGGCTAAAGGTGCGACGAGCACAATGGATCAGCTGGGTGGATCTCTTGCTCCTCGTACATCTAGAGTTAGTGCAAGTGAAGCTCAAGGTGTTCGACTTGCTGGCTTATCCCGTCTAGAGCGTCCTGCTCAAATAGTAAGCCATCAGTTTATGCTTCCTGTTGCTAGAATGTTTGCGTCTAATATTCAACAGTTTATGACGGAGGAGACGTTCGTTAAGGCTACTGGTGAGTTAGCCCAGCGTCTTTCGGAAGAGTTTGGAATCCCTATTGATAAAGAAAGGACTCCAGTTAGTCCTGAGCAAATGATTATCAACTATGATGTCATGGCTCACGACGGCGTGGTTCCCGGAAAAGAGGATATTCAGGTCTGGGTTGAACTTTATCAAGTTATGGCTCAGAATCCTGATCTTGCTCAGCATTTTGATATGCAAAGAATTTTTACGCACATTGCTAGACAGATGGGTGCTACCAATGTTGACGGCTTCGTGCGGCGTCCTCCTCCTCAAGTAATGGAGGATGAAGAGATTATTTCTGAAGTAGATAAGGGAAACTTAGTCGCTACCAATGGACGCGGGCAGATATAGAGGATTAACAAGTATCCTCCCTAGGTATAAGGGTAATATTGAGATGGAGTTATTCTTAGGACAACAAAACCTTGTTCTTCTAGAAGGACTTAAATCAGCTCTATTAGGCGGAGCTGGACTCAGCACTGCTACTACGACAGTAGCTTTAGTTACCCTTTCAGGGACGACATTGGCTAACGCCACTTTAGCTTACGTGTCAGGAACGGTTGGGCGTTACGAAGGGACTCTCCCCGTCGTTTCCAGCCTAGTGGAGGGTACTGAGTATCTAGCCCACATTAAAGTATTAAGTGCAGCGACAACAGTTGCTTTTTGGAAGTTTCGAGCTACCGCAATAGAACGGAGAGAGTAATGCCTGTTTTCAAGGAAAAGCCAAAATGGATTCTGAAATCCAAAACCATCTTGGGTACAATCATGATGGTTCTTCCAGTGATCTTTGGTCCTATGGGCTTTGATCTAAGCTTTCTTCATGAATTCCTAGGAGGAGTTCTAGATGAAGGTTCATTCACGATTGGTACTCTGCTGAATATAGCAGGAAGATACACCGCCAATACAAAAGTAACTCTCTGGCCTCCTGGAGATGATGGGTGAAAAAGGTTCTGGTTATAGTCGTCCTGGGTGTTTTACTTATTGCAGCTGGGGCGGTTATTGCCAGAGCATACTGGCCACGCCTAATTGAAACACCGGGCGAAATAAGATACGTTGATAAGGATGTTGTACGAAGAGACACCATTACAGTTACCAGATTTGACACGCGAACAATCTTTAGAGAAGTTGAAAAGCTTGTCAGAGATACCATCTACGTCCCTGTCGGGTTCTCAGGAATCGGAATCATCTCCCCCACGCCCATCAAATTTAGCCGGGGAAACGTTGTCCTTACCTACTTCGGACTCAGAGACAGCGCATTCGTCCAAGATAGATTTAGAGTTCCTAGACCAAACTTTGGCTACTATCTCTCTACGGTTACAGGATATAATCCATTTAATCAACGGCTTGAGATTGGATTTGAGGCAGCTGCCAGATGGAGAGGATTTACCGCGTATACCAGGATCTCAACAACTATGACACATAGCGACCTGACAATCGGACTTAGAATCAGATTGAAAGGAAATGAATAAGTATTCGTTCAATTATTGAACGATTCTAAAATAACCCCCACTAAGATGGTTAAGATCGTAGAAGAAGCTGTTAAATTCAAACCTACAGCTTCGGTTAATGAACTTAGGGATTTTCAGAACAGCCACATTTGGCAGGATATTGTTAAATATGTCAATGAGCAACTTGGAGGAAACCAAGCCGTTTTGGAACAATCTCTTGAGGACAAATACATTTACCGAAGTCAGGGAGCCGTAATTATGGCTAAGGATTTGTTGGATCTTCCTACAAAAATGATCGAGTGGGCTGAGGACGACAACCTATTAGCAGGTGACGAAGATGACTGAAGAGAGCAAAGGACAAAAGGAAATGGAAACCACTGGTGACATTCCTGATGAAGGTCAGAAGGACCAGCTGGATGATTTCTTCGAGGATTTTCAGGGTGCTATTTCTTCTGCCGATTCTGAAAAAGGGGAGAAGGAAGAAAAGAGTCCTGAAAAGGAGGAAGAAAAAGTAGTTCCTATCACGGATGAGAAAGAGGAAGAGGCAGCAGAAGAGGAAGAAAAAGAAGGTGAGACTGATGATACATCCGAGGAAGGGGAAACTGAAGAGGAGGAAAGTGAAGACTCTGAAGAGGAGGAAGAAGGTTCTGAGGAGGAGGAGGCCACAGAAGATGATAGGATCGAAATGATTGCTATGCGAGCTGAAATGGCTGAGCAGCGAGCACTTATTGAGCAACTAACATCACACGGAATAACAAAGGAAAAGGAACCTAAGGTTCCAAAAATTGAAATTGATCCTGATACTTTGGTGACGGAGGATGAAGCGAGGGAGCTTCTTACCAACCCGCACGAGACTCTCAAAAAGATACTCGCTCGTACTTACACGAAGGGTAGAGAGGATACGTTGAAGGATATTCCAGCATTAGTGGAATCTGCCGCCGGGCGTCAACAGGCGCTTACTCAAGCCAGAGAGAAATTCTTTAGCGAGAATGATGATTTGGTCGAGGCAGCAAAAAAGACTCCAGCAGTAGGTCGCCTGATCCGTTTGACAGCTGATAAGGTTCAAGCGACCAATCCTGACTGGACAGTTGAGAAAATCTTCGATGAGACAGCAGTGCAGGTTAGGGGAGCCCTTAAGCTGACGAAAAAAGCTCAGAAGATAGAGAAGAAAGTGACGACAGGGAAAAAGAAAGCAAGTCAGATTAGCAAACCAAGAAGTCGCCGCAAAGCGCCTCCTGGTAAGAAGACTGACGAAAGGAGTGGGCTCGATAAGGAGTTAGATGAGATGATGGAAAGTCTGAACGTCTAACTGTAACAAAAACAGCAACATAGCGGAGTGAGACTATGGAATTCGATGTGATCATGGATCGGCAGAGCCCTGACAAGAAGCTGTTTATCTCAGCGGGGAGTGATATATCGCTCACGTTGAATCAGCGTCACGTCTTCGTGGCAGGAGCCTCTGGGCCGCAAACGTTCGTCCGGTTGCCAAATGTGGGAGAAGCTGAAGGGTTCCCACCTTTCATCCTCTCTGCCACGACCGTACCCGCGACGACTGGAGCAGCCGTTAAAGTCTTCTATAATAATGGAGGAACATCTGCGCTGTCAACAACGCTTAGCACGACTGGAGTTGAGCTATCGTTTAAGAGCGCAGGAATCGTCTGGTCTTTCGTAAGATCTAGCTAGACGCTCTAGTGTTGAGAAGACACTTGTTAATTTAATCAGTCAAAAGAGGATTAACCAATGGCTGCATTTCTTGGAATGAGAGGAGACGGAGATTGGGTAACCAACCAACGTCCAGAAAATTGGAGGCAGATGATAATGCTTCTGTACCCGAATGGCTCAGCGCCGCTTACAGCGATTCTGAGTATGCTGGGTGCAGAATCAACAGATGATCCGACTTATCACTGGTGGACAAAGGATCTTCCTGCACAGGGAGGAGCTGTTTCCAATGTCTTCACTGATGCGGGTCTATCAGCTGCTGCCGCAACCAGCGAATACGCCGCTGGAGTTACACTCTACTTTCAATTGGCCGAGGCTGTTGCGGACGAGTTCCGTGAGGGCCATCAGGCCATGGCTCAGAAGGGTAGTGACTTTAATTTTGCCTACGTCGGCAAGGTTACAGATGTCGTGAAGAATGGGGCGAGTAGCTATATAGCGCTTCGGTTGCTTGAAGCTGTAACCTCGACCTATCCTATTGACAGCACAGATTTCCTAGATGTCATAGGAAACATGAATCCTGAAGGCGCCACAATGCCGAATGCGATTGCCTATGACCCAGTTGAGTTCTTCAACTATACGCAGATCTTCAGAACACCACTGAGCATCACGCGTACAGCTCGGAAGACTCGGCTGCGTACAGGTAATGGCTATCAGGAAGCCAAACGTGAAGCGTTGGAGCTTCATGCAATCGAGATGGAGAAAGCATTTATGTTTTCTGTTCGTTCTACTGGAACGGGCTCGAATGGCAAACCTGAGCGTTCAACCTGGGGTCTCAGGGATTTCATCCTCACGAATGCTACATCCAATGTTAGCAACTATCAGACCTCACCAGGTTTTGGTAGTGTGAGTTGGACTGCTGCTGCAGGTGGGATCAAGTGGCTCAATGAGAAACTTGAGATCATCTTCCGTCATGGCTCGAATGAGAAACTTGGTCTGATCGGTAACCAAGGGTTGCTTGGTCTGAACAGGCTCGCTCAGGCAGACGCCTCAATCAACATTACGCCGCTAACTGTGTCCTACGGACTCAGGGTGCTGCAATGGATTACGCCTTTTGGAACGTTGTTCCTGAAGACGCATCCACTGATGAGCCATCGTCAGGCTCTTCGTCGTGATGTGATGATTATTGAGCCGGACAAACTGAAGTATCGCTATATTGACGATACGTTCTTCGTCAGTGATCCACAGGATCGCCGGAATCGGAATAACAGCCGAGACGGTACTGAGGAAGAATTCATCACGGAAGCAGGTATGGAATTGCACCATCCGAAAGCTTTTGGGTACCTCAGTGGTCTGGGACTTGACGGAACAACGTCAACCTAAGGGTAGGGAGGGTCTTCCTTCCCTTTTCTAGTAGAAGGGAGATCTCTCCTATCCTCCAACTTTAGAGGAAAAAAATGGGTGGACCTTTTGTTCGAGGGGATGCTGGATATAGTGGCCCTGGGCAGTATACTTTTATTCCTGCTGCTACAACTGGAGTTATTGAGATTCCTGGGGTTTGCAGGTATTTCAAAATTAGTGCTTCCACTTCAATGGTTGTTCAACTACGACTTGATTTGGTAAGCAGCACTATCTGGGCAGCAGCAGGTACCAATATTGAGGACGTTGGCTGGTTGTATAATTCCAACGCTCTTAGTACACTGGTGCTGAGTTTTCACGGTTAGGAAATGTCTGGGAATATCAGTGAGAAGAGCAGACTTACAGAACCAGCAGGTATGGGTCCTAGGATCCTACCTACAGATGCTGTAAGAGGTTTTACACAGATAGCTGTCTGCTCTGGAAAGCCTACGGGTGTACCGGCTGACATTCCTGGGCAGATTCCTATAATCTTTGACATTGCTAATGGTACCTTTTATGCTTGGTATAATGATGCTTGGCTTTCCCTAGGACCTGGAGCATCTACGGCTTATGTAGATAAGGCAGCTGCTCATTATCCTACGTGGAGGTTTACAGGTCCTACTGGGGCGGTTGACGGACCAGCTTTCTATACAGACCAAGCTCTTACGTTTAGTCAGGTTAACTCGGTAAAAGGGTCCGCTGGTACAAGTGTAGTTTTCCAGTTGTATTGGAGTAACAGTCGTAATGCTGCTGGAACAACTATATTAACCTTGAGTGAGAGGGTTACGAATAGTACGACAGGCCAAGAACAGACAAGCTTTAATGATGCTACGATTCCTGCTGACAAATGGGTTTGGTGTGAGATCACAGCTGTTACAGGTACTCCAGAGTTTCTAGAGCTTACAGCTAAGTTTACTATAGATCCGTAATGAATATCTGTCAAGGTAATAGTAAGGATCATTGTTGCTATCTTCCCAACATAGGAGTATGTCAATACTTAGAAGAAAACACTATGAAGAGTAGACGATGGGTTTGTAAACTCCGTCGTGAACTAGGAACATGGAACAAAGTCCATGCTGATCCTAGGTATATTAAGAGCATCTTGCCTAATCTAAGCTTATTTGATCCCAACCTTAATTGTGGTGATTGGCCTAGATTAGGAGAAACTTGTAATGAGTGTGGAGCTAGAGGATAATGGCGATAAAGACCCTACCAGAGCGAGTTGCAACAGTTCAGACGGTTGACTTTACAGATGAAAATCCGGGCGATCCGTTTTTCGAGATAGGCACTTGGGCTGACATCGATGAGGGATTCGAACTCGACGACGGGAACGTCATTGGAAGCGACGTTAATGCGAACGAGACAGTCTGGTTTTTTGCACATTTCCAGCTGATGCCAGCCGATTTCGTATCTATGGTTTCGTGCACATTTAAGATTAGATATCAAGTAAAAGGACCTCAGACGAATTCACGAGCTTTGTTTGGATACTTGGCTGAAGACGTATCAGGCAATCTGCTATTACATGGCCAGGGTGATTCGTGGAAAGATTTGAATATCACGGAGACATTTTTCATATCGTCGGAAAAGGTGTTTACACCCTGGCCTGTAAACAACACTAAGGCCAGTTGGGACGAAGGCATGTTCCGCTTACATCTCAACGTCCAGAGGAACAAAGGAGGCGATACAAACGGAATAGAGATCGAGAATATCAGTCTCTTCGGAACCTACGAAGATGGAGTGGAAGAGGTTGAGGGAGAAAAGACTCATTTCATGTTGATTTCATAAAAGACAGGCTATGGGTAATTTAGTTGGAAGTAATCTTTGGAGTCCTGCTGTTCATCAAGGCGCAGGTGGAGCGATTCCTTTTCAGATAATCGCGTATTTCTATGCCTCCGCTATTGATATGAAGGTGTATAAGATCACCGCTGCAGGGGTTATTACAACTTTCAAGGATTACTCTGGTGTTCCACGAGAGCCGTATGGTTGTGCTGTAGATTCAGATAATGGTAGGCTCTTCGTAATGATGGGAGATACTGCTGCTCAGTATCAAGTAGATAGATTTGATGATCTTAGTTTAGATAGTGGGGCAACTGCGGCTGCAACTATTTCTTCACATACTGCCCACGGTGGGGAAGGTCGTTATGTTTATTCAACTGATGAATTAATTTGGGGAACGATTAACGGTACTCCTGATGGTTTTCATAAATATGATGGCAGTCTGACGACATATCTTACTCTCGATACATTAGATGGTAATGATTGTGAATATTGGCCCCCTGATACTGAAGTCTATGGTGTAGATCAAATAGCTAGTCGATTTCGTTCTGGAGAATTAGACGGAACAAGTTGGGCCATTATTGGTGGAGTGACTTCGGGCAATGAAACGTCGATGCTGGTTCCACCGGCATATCTGATGGGAGCTACAGAATACTTGATGATTGGCGAAAGTCTAAGTGGTCGCATCGATCGTTATACAAGTCGAACAGCTCCGGGCTCACGCCTGACTTGGTTAGATACCACGGCGGCTGCTTCAGATATCCAATTACAAATCAGATGTATTCGATTTGACTACGCAAACAATAAAATTATATTCATTGGTCACGATAATGCTGGAACTGGTGTTTTCGGGCTCTATTCAATTCCAATACAAGAAGGAGCGCAAACTGAAGGTAACATTGTTCTACTTGCTGATTTTGGGGCCGCAGGGATTGGAGGAACTCCTTTAACAGGGCAAGGATTAGGAATCCATTACAACAGTGATCCTTCAGGATTGATGGTGGATGTGCTACCTTAATAATTTCATAAAGACAAACAAAAGAGGAAAACAATGCCTAAGCACATAGGAAATACCCATACGGACGTTGGAGGTGGGTTGAATCAGAAGAGCTCTGCTGGGAAGAACTCAACCAACCGAGCCAAAACTGGTTCTAAGAAGATTAGGAACTACGACCCTAAGAACACCGCCACAGGTGGTGGTCGTGCTCCTAAGGTCTCGAAGATGTACAGTCCTAGTGGGGACAACACTCCCTCCGCGCCGGTGTAAGAGAATTGTTCAATAATTGAACGAATACTTTTTAACTGGTAGGGAGTGCTATGAATCTGCAAGAAGTCAGACTCTGGTTCGTTCAGGAATCTGGTCGGTATGATCTAGTTGTTAGTCCGTCTGCTGTAACAGATAATGGGGCTGATAAATATGTCAACGCTGGCCAAAGGATGCTTGATCGAATGATGGAGTTTCCTAAGGATGAGGGAGAGTTCTCTTTCACCATTGCCACTTCTGCTATCTCCACCTCGATCTCTAACGTGATGAGTGTTAGGGCTGTCTCAGTATTTGATACCTCGGATAAAACCATTAGGTATCTTGAACGGAGAAGTATGAGGGAAATGCGAGAGTTGTATGGAGGTGAGGTCGGGGCATTAGATAACGTTACACCAGGGGAACCGAGGACCTGGTCCCTTGGTTGGTTGAGGACGAATCTAGCCTCTAACAGTTCAGCTATAGTAGGAGCAACTAAGAAGCTGGTAACGATGCCGCCGGCTGATAGGAGTTATACTATTAAGGTAGCTGGACTATTTAATACTGCTGTTCTTTCTACCAATACTAGTGTCAGTTTCTGGAGCGACCAGCACCCTGATGTTCTAGTGTTGGCTGCTCTGTACAGGCTCGAAGTGGGCTATCGAAACTTTGAAGGGTCGAGAGCTCTGTTGGATAACATCATTAAAGAGATTGAACTGATTGATTCCGAGACTGTTGAGCAAAGCATAGTTGAGAAGGACCAACTGAAAGATAGTCACAGATTCATTAAAGACCCTCTTCGTAGTTACGATAGGCATATTGGATGAAGGAATTTCCTTTCATTATAGCTGAATCGCTTTCAAGAGGATTGCGACCTGAGGACACCTACCTGAATAAGGAAGGGTATTTAGAAGAGTGTCTTAACATGAAGCCAAATCCTGGTGGTTTGGTTTCGTACGAGGCACCTACGGATCCTTTCTCCGGCGGTCAGGTTGTTGACTTTCCGTTCCCTCAATTCGTTAGAGGACAAGAGTTAACATTGCTCTTTGATAAGACAGCAGTGTATGAGTTGGCAACGGGATCTATTCCCTGGACTAAGACTATCCTCTCATTGAATAGTCCTAGTTTACCTAGTTCAACTTCCTTAATCACACAGGACGGCGTTTGGCATTTCGTAGATCTTGGTCCAGCGTTCTACGCCTTCAACGGCTCTTCCACTGTTTTCAGAACAGGGTTAGATCGGTTAGAGAGTAGTGCGTCATCCTCCACCTATGTAACCGACAGTGTTACCATCTCCACAGGGTGTGAGCATAAAGGTCGTGTTTACATAGGTGGGCTGGATCAATCTAACGTATGGAATAAGCTATGGCAGGAAGTTTTTGCTCAGTGGGAAAAGGAAGCAGGTCTAAAGGAGATAGACCTAATAGCAAATGGACCAGATATAAATTGGGTGATGTGGAGCAGCATTGGTGGAGGGGACTTTCCCCTGTGGCTCCTTTATCCCTCAGGGTTCGGCCAACTAAACCTGGGACCATCAAAAGAATTCGTCCTTGAGAAACTAAGAAGGAATGAGTTCGGCTGGAAACCTATGAAGTTTGAAGGCCAGGTTCATGTTCTGAAACCTCTGGGAGATTTCGTTGTTGCCTATGGAGCTGATGGTATTGAGGCATTGGAACCAAGAGGACCAGATATGGGCTTCCGAACAATTGCTCAGTTTGGAGTATTAGGTCGTGGAGCCGTTGGGGGTGACATTAATGGTCATGTCTTTATAGCACAGGATGGAGAGCTCTGGGGGTTATCTCCTACCCTGGAACTTGTTCGGTTCGGCTATAAAGAGTGGTTCTCCGGATTCTCTAGCGTTTCCACGGCCATTACTCTTAACCCTGTGTGGAGGGAGTTCTTCCTTAGCGATCCTGATACTTCTTATATTTTCCATCCTCAGAATGGGTTGAATGAAATACAGGATAGAATAACATCCTCTACCTATTTCAACGGAGTTCACTATGCTCTTGCAAGCAGTGGAGCATCTACTTCCATTAGAGTTTTAACTGGCGCTCATGACAATGATCGACAGGCCCTCAAATTCATACACAATATTCAAGTTCAGTATCAGGATATCACCAATCTAACTATTGAACTGTTATTCAGATACAATTCAACCTCTGCATTCTCATCGCTTGGACCTACTTCTGTCAGTCCTTCAGGGATTGTTACATTCAGTTGTACAGCATTGGAGTTCAAAGTGAGGCTAAGAGGAACCCCTGGATCTAACCCCCGAATCGACCGGCTTGAAGTTCGCTGGAGTCTAGTGGATAAACGAGCCGTTCGAGGATTATTTGGAACTGAGCAATGATGTTAAGAATGACCCCCGAACAAATTGGAGAAGCATGGGATTTGATCAGACCTTATATAGCACAAGCCCTTCCACCGACGTTAGGGATAGATGCACAGGGAATGACCAATGTTCTCTATTCACTTCTCGCTGAAGAATCACAACTTTGGGCTTATTACGGAAGTGGGGAGGATGTGGAAAGAGGAAAGCCAATCGGCCTAATCATGACAGTTATCATGAACGAGCCAGTCTCGAAAGCTAGATACCTATTGATCTATGTCGCACGGACTATTTCTCCCTCGAAACTTGAAGACTATGAAGAGGCACTTGATAAACTTAGAACATTTTCCGAGGCCAATAACTGCTCTCAGATTCTTGCATATGTCGAGAATGATACGTATGTTAGGAAACTGGAGCGGGTGGGCGGCGTCAAAATTTCTAATCTAGTGAGGTTGTAATGGGTGGTGGTGGAGCTTCAGGAGATGTCAGATTTCCTCCTTATATAGAAGATGCTCATGCTTATCTCTACGCTGGAGTAGATGTAGATGATAAGGGTAAGTTTCTAACTTCAGGTTGGACAAAACCTAGTCAGGATATTACAGCACTTCTCAATACTCTATGGGGAACGAATCCCTACACTACGTTTGGTTGGACTGATCCTGCTACTGACTTAGCAGCATCTAAGAGCCAGTTTGATCTATTTTTCAATGCTGTCACGGGCTATGATAGGAGTAACTATGCTAGCTATATAGCTGATGCCATTCTCGCTATAGGAAATCCAACGACAGTTCCTATTGCTGAATTATCCTATAACTTGTCAACCTCTGCCTTATCAACTCCTCAAGCTCTTTACCCAACCTATGCTGGAGTAGGTAGAATAGAGGCTGCATCTGGATTGACTAGCATGTTCACTGCGGTTCAACCTGATGTTCGGTTATTAATTCCAGATGCCGCTTCAGTTGCCATAGCCGCTGCGAACCTACAAACAGCAGCCGCCTCAACTCTTTGGCTATCCTTAGTTACAACTGTCAGCTCGAAACTGAGTCAGTGCAATATTCCTAAGAATGCCAACCTACTGAGTATCCTAACGAAGGCTGCTCAGGATGCTGAGACCAATCTTAGTAATGCTATCACAATAGCTAAAAGGTTCATATCTGAGGGGAATCTGCAAGAGGTTATTGATGGGTTCTCAGGAAGAAGGGAGATAACGTTTGCCCAGCAACACAGACAGTATGCTGGACAGATGGCTGATATTAATGCTATTAACTCAACGGGATTCCTTTTTGGAACTGCTATCCTGAGGGCAGAACAGATGAGAGAGGTTAGTGAGTTCGATGCTAACCTATCCTTGAACCAATTCAATCAAGGTATAGCAACCTATATTCGTATCCATGCTGATGCTCTGACAGCAGGGTTAGGTGTTGAGCAACAGAATGCTCAGGCCCATAACCGTTTACTTGAAGGGTCTATACAACTACTTTCAGGCCTCACTCTCAGAGGAGAGATTCTACCATCTGAACTTGTCAGAATGTACGGTCAATTCTTTGTCTCTGAACTGGGAATGTTCGACTCCAATCTGAGAGATGCTACTGGAAACTCAACTAGACTGTTTAGCCTCTTTTCAGGAGATCAACTTGAACGAGACTCTCAACTTGCTCGATTCTCTTTAGAGGCAGATAGAGTGAATAAGTTAGCGAAAGAGCAACGTTACACAACAGGATTAAATCAGATCCAGCAACTGATAACGAATAGGACTGAGTTTGAGAGGATGGCTGCTAGCTTATTAACAGAGCAGAATCGAATGAAGATTGTTGCTACTGATGAATATGACTCTCATATCAACGATACTGAGGTTGAAGAGGATCTGTGGGACATCACTGTAGCTAGACAGGCAGCTGATATCATGGTCGCCCCTGCTGGTATGAGTGCCGCTATTCCTAAGAAGCCAAGTAAGGCAGCGAGTGCGTTGGGTGGAGCATTACAAGGTGCTGGTGCTGGTGCTACGACTGGAGCTGCTATTGGAGCGGCTGGTGGACCTATTGGAGCAACTGGTGGAGCTATCATTGGAGGAGTCATAGGTGGAGTCGGAGGACTATTACAATAACGGAAAGAACAATGGCTATCGGAGATTTTCTACTTCCAGGAGAGCAGGTGTTCACACCACAGATGAGAGCAGCTGGAGTTAGGTTAATTCCTAGTGCTTCAACGCCGCCCATTAGTGGTCTCAAACAAGGTGGGGGAGCTGCACGAGCTATAGGAACTGCTTTAACTGGGGGTGCTCAGGGACCTACAGTTGGTCCTGCGCAGGCAGGTGGGGGAGGGAAGAGTATTATAGAGTCAGTACCACCAGATCTTTCATTCTCTGCTGGTGACCTGTTAAGACTGGAGCCTAGGGGAACTCAACCCAGTCCATTTGGTCCCCCTGTTCCTAGAGAGTTGCCTGAGGATGATTTCTTAACGCCGGAGAGTATGCTCTCTCCAAGTCAGATAGAAGCGAAGGGAGGTTTCTTTACTGGTCTAGGCAAAGCGTTATCAACTCCCGGTGCCGCCAAGTTTCTAATTGGGCTTGGTGCTCAGATTGATCCTAGAGGTCTTAGTCCGTTAGGAGAGATAGGTCTTAAAGCTGCTGATGCAGAGGCTGAGCGTCAGTTCAGTGAGATGCTCGATATTGTTGGCCCAGGTACTCCTCAGTCGCAAATTCAAATCCCAGGACTGACTGCTGAAAGTCGATCTAGAATCTTGGCCGAGAGAGAAGGAAGAGAAGCGAGAGCAACATCAGAGGAAAGAGAGGCTCAACTATTTCCTAGGCAGCTTGAGGTGTTGGATCAAGATATTGCAACGGGTAGGATTCAAGCTGAGGAAGCTAAGCTTAAACTTGATACTATTAAGAGGTCCATGTTTGAGAGTCTAACTGGTGGTGGGGCCAAGAGTGCTCAGGAACTCATTAGGCTAGGAGCGAAGGCTATTGGTATTCCACTTGCTGATGATCTGGAGTTGCCCTCTAATTTGACAAGGGATGAGGCAATGGATATCCTAACTCAGGCGGCGACCACTTTCAGGACTAGATTGAACCTAGCAGGAAGGGGCGAACAGAGGACTATCCTAACTGGAGCTGCCAGAGATGCTCGATTGAATACTCTGTCTAGTCGCTACCGTAGGATGTTGGAAGTTCTTGAAACTGCTGAGACTGCTGGTTTGAATGAATTTGCTCAAGCTCAGATCATTAAGGTTGAAGACGAGATCCTGAAACTAGGTGGGGAGATACCAACGGGACAGGAGGCTGCGGAGGCTCTTCCTGCTCTGGATCCTCAGCAGTCGTTCAACCAGATGCTACAGCAGTTGAGAGAAGGAGGAGCAGCTGATCAAGCGGCGGCTCCATCTGATCAACCCGCGCAAAGTGCTGAGGTCCAAAAGATGCTTAAGGATCTGAGAAAGAAGGGATTCGTGCCAGAAGACTTTCCAACAACTCAGGACATTATCAACGCACATCAAGCCCTGGTTAAGAAGTAATGCCTCATCTTAACGTTTCAGGATCGACCCCTCCCATCAGGCCTGTAGCGGCGGTGTCAACTAGGGTTCCCCAACCTCCACCTGTTTTCATTAACAGGGAAAAGGTTAGGGAAACTATTGGAAGGACTGAAGAGGAGGACGGTGTTCTGAAGAAGTTTGGAAAGCTGTACGCGCGTTTCAGTCCTCCTGGGGTGATGTTCAATGCTATTAAAAACTATTACAAATCTATTCCCGGCGGTCTAGCAAGGGGAAAGTCTGAGAGAGCATTTGGTGGAGGAGTTAAGTTCAGTCCTATAACTGAGGTAGATCCTGAGACAGGAGAGCAAGCCCTAACGAACATTGAGCTGTTAGATCCTGATGAGAGGATTGAACAAGCCATGAAAATCTCCGCTGCCCAGAGGGAACAAGATCAAGTCGAGGTTCCCTTAACTGTTGAGATCACACAGAACAGAGCGGCCAGAGGTGATTTCCTCGGTATGCTAAGGGGGATCGCTCAGAACCCTGGTGAGGTTATAGGTTACCTGGTTGGGGAGAACTTCTTCAGAGCTCCTCTTGTTGGTCTAGCCAGTTTCATCCCAGGAGCTGGAGCCATCCTTGGTTTCTCTGTTGAACAGAGGGCTGAGTTTGCAGGGGAGTTGACTAATGTAATTCACGAACGGGGTGGCGATCCTAATAATGCTGATGATGTTTATGATGTTCTATCTGATAAGGAACTGTTAAGGACAGCATATGATAGGTCAACGACTAGAGCGACGGCTGTTACTGCAACTGAGTTTGGTATTGAGATGTTGACTGTCGGCTTGTCGAGGAAGATCCTACCAGCTGGTGCAGGAGCTAAGATGATTAAGAGCTTAGCCATATTCGGCAGTGAGTCAATAGGTGAGGCTGCTGGAGAAATTGCTGGACAGATTTCAGTTGGAGAGGAAGTGAATCTAGCTGAAGCGGCGTTGGAGGGGATCGTTGCTTCAGGTCAGAGTATAGCAACGACCATTGGTCATACTGCTCTTAATAAGTTTCTAGATAAACAAGTTGCGTTTCCTAAAAGTGTAGCACAGGCTGATCGAAAGATAGTTAGAGCTGTTACACTACTGAAAGATGAGGGGTTTAGTGAAGATGAGGCATTAGATGTTCTATTCGCTACTACTGAATTCGCTCCTCATGAAGCTGAGAGATTTGAACAGACTAGTGCTAAGACGAAAAGAGCTGTTGAG
>VRUF01000002.1:22568-42228 GCA_019456245.1 Planctomycetota bacterium
ATTAGGAATATTATTAGTCAGTCTCCTGAGGTTAGTGAGGTTGAACCTCAGATGATGGGCTTCGGCGGCTTTGGGAGGGAAGGACAGAGGCTTGATGCTGAGCAAGAATTTAAGGACTTATCTAAGGAAGATCTAGCAAGTAAGTTTGAAGAGTCCTATAACACGGCGCTTGAGAAAAGTGGTCTGAACGAGGATCAGTTTGAGGCCTTTGTTATCAAGGTGGTCCGAGAACAACGTCAGGATCTATCTCTCACGGAGCAGCAACTTGAAGAGCACCCTGATGAAGTTACTGATAAGGCAGAGGAATTCGTTGAGGAGCGTTTCACTGAGTTACCTAGAGAAACACAGGAAGATATTATAGATGTGGCTAGACTTAGATATGCTCTTGGAGTTCGTGAAGGGCTGTTTCCTGGAGTTCAAGAGCAGGAATCCTTAGCAGATGAAAAGGCTAGGACACTCCTTGATAAGGAACTAGTTAAAGATGTTGAGGAGGAGAAGCAGTCTGTCCCTCCATTAGAAGAGAGTGACGTTGCTACTTTAACAGGGATTAGCAATGCCATTGTTGCTAGAGCAAGGAAGATGAGAGGTTCCACTGCACTGACTCCTGCTGATCATAAAGAGATTAACAAATCCATTTTCTCATCTATTCAAAAGGGTTATCATACTGACGCTCTTGAGTATGCTCAACTTATTTTAGCCAAATCTAAAGATGAGTCAATAGAGGTTAGTCAAGATCGTCAATCAGGAATGACCGTTCGGAAAGCTCAGATCGAGGACCAACATGCTAAACTAATTAGTAAGGTCGTTCAACACAGACAAGCTAAAGATGACGCCGCTGCTCAACAAGAGCTTACAAGAGCCAATGCTCTCTTAGGACAGTTAGAGGTTATTGAGGAAGGTCTCCAACGTGTTGGTACCGAGCTTGGTCGTGGTCTTGCTATGCGAAAGTATATGTATGATCGGTCTACCTTTACTGTTACCAATGTTCTATCATATGCTAGGGAAATTAGGAAGAGGGATCTAACTCTTGAAGAGACTGAGAGCCTTGTTGAGAAAACTAATAGGATTAAAGAGCTTGAGGATCAGGTTGATACAATAACGAGGGAGAGGTTGCTACCAGCTGAGGAGCAGGAACTCTTAGAACTAGCTGAGTCACTTCTCGATCAGTCTGTCAAACGAGTACAGGAGGAATTTAAGGGCAGGAAGATAGAGGACATCCGAGCTGAGCGAGAAGAGATTAAACAACGTCTCAGAGACCTTGGTGCTAATCTCCACACTGGTCTTGATCCTCGCTGGCTAGCTGAACTAACCAAGTTAGCTAAGACCTATATGGCTGAGGGCGTCGTCCGGTTAGAGGATCTTGTTAATAAACTGATGGATGATATGCCTTCTCTTAAGAGGGCAGATGCTATTGAAGCTGTCATGCTGACAAGTGAGTTTGATGAGATTGCCTCTGAGATAGATGCTGAGATTGAAATTGAAAGACAGATTGCTGAGGAGTGGGCTAAGCTGTCTAAGACAGATCCTGCTGAAGCTATAAGACTCCTTCAGAAGATGAAGACCATGACTAAGGGAGCTCAATATTCAACCGAGCGAGAAAAGTTAAGAATGCTGGCTGAGGTTGATAAGTTGAGGATAGAGTTAGCAGGAGAGATTGCTGCTCCGAAGACAAGGAAGAAGAAGGGAGTCGGTGATGCTGAGTTTCAAGCTATTAAAAGAACGTTGAATGAGCTGAGAGCAGCTAAGCGAGCTAGACAGGAGGTGGCTAGGCTACAGAATATGGATCAGGTTGAGCTTGATCAGATGATGGCTGACATTCGACGGAAGAGAGAGGGAAAGAGAAAGAAGAAGATTCCAGCGACGGATGAGCTTAGGGAGGCCAAGGTTCAGCTTTCTATAGCTAGGAAAGATATTATTCGAGAGGCGTTATCTGGAAGGAAGCTAACCGCTCGAGATGCTTTCCCTGAGTTCAATGCCCTGTTCAAAACATTCAGAGCTACTGCTGACTTCAGTGCCATCCTTCGGCAGGGGTTAGCTCTTTTAGTAACTCATCCCATTCTATCAGTTAGAGGAAACATAGTTGATCCCAATTCTGGGAAAACTGTATCTCCTGTTGCCCATGCGTTTAGAGCTTACTTTAGTAGTCATAGAGCTGAGGTCGTTGATCTTCTCATACAGGAGGATCCTGATTTCATTCCGGCGCTTGAATATAACTTAGAGCTGACAACTGCTGGGGAAGCTGTACAGGAGGCTGAGGAGTTTTATATGTCTGAAATTATCAGACGTATCCCTGGCATGTCTGAAGTTGTTCAGGAACAGCAAGCATTAGTGGGACAGCAAGCACTTGTTCTTGGTGCTGCTAAGTTCGTCATTAGCGGCGCTGAGCGCTCAATGGTTGGCTTTCTCAACCTGATGAGACTAAGTACGATGAAGCTAGCTCTCGACTCTAAGTTAGCATTGGGTGACGAGGAATTATTCCTGATGGCTAGATGGATTAATGAGAGCACAGGGAGAGGAACACTGAAACCAGGAACTGCTCAAGCACTTAACAATCTATTGTTCGCCGCTCGCTTTGCTGCATCTCGTTTCCAGACTCCTTTTACTAATGCTAGAATGCTCTTGGGAGAGGATGTTGACCCCTTTGTTAGGAAGGAGGCGTTCAGACAAATCATGGGCTTCGTTGGTCTCGGTGTAGGTGTAATGGGAGTAGCTAAGCTCAGTGGATGTGAAGTTGGAGATGATCCCAAAACCTCAGACTGGGGAAAACTAATCTGTGGGAATACCAGACTTGATCTGTTCGGAGGTTTCCAACAGGTTGCTAGTCTCTTTGCTAGAGTAGCCTATGGAACTGCCACTGCTAATGAAATCTTAGAAGAAGACACATCTGTTCTAACTGACGTTAGGAAATTGATCAATAACTTCAGCCACTATAAATTCTCTCCTGCCCTCTCAACCTTCTTCGAACTGACGACTAGGAAAACAGCAGTTGGTGAGCCTGTTGAACTCGATGAGATCTTCATTCAGAACAACTTTCCATTCTGGGTTCAAGATGCTGTTGATGCCTATGAAGAGCATGGATACATCAGTGGAACCTTCTTCTCTACTGCAGCCATACTCGGTGCTGGTGTCTCAACCTATGGTGATGAGCTTAATGCAGGAGACTTGAAACCAATCGTCCTAGCTAGTGGTTACCGTGTTAGTCCTCCTCGTTACAATGAGGCTACGAAAGATGATCAGGAGCTGAAAGAGCAACTCGACAAACTTTTCGCTGACATGGTTGCTAAGAGGATGAGAGCCAACCTTACTTATCTAGAAGAGTTGAAGGATCAAAAGAAAAATGCCATTCTCAAGAAGGCTATCCAATCATATGCTAAGGATGCTCGGGACAGTATGAGACCATTCCTTCCTGAGAGCAAGTCAGAAGAACCCGTACCGGAAGCTAGCCTTGGTGCCCTACAAAGACTTCTAGAACAACAATAACCTACTGGAGCTTCAACTCCCTTGGCACGTTGGACCACTTCGGCGTTCAGTCTTGGGGCTCTGGTAGGGGTTTCTTAGGGATTTGACATTCACCATTTTAATTCTTATCTTAACCCCATGAAAGTTTCCCTCTGCATGATTGTCAGGAACGAAATCGCTCATCTTGAGACCTGTTTAGACTCTGTTGAAGAGTTGGTGGACGAAATTGTTATTGTGGACACAGGCAGTACAGACGGCACTCTGGACGTTGTACGTGCCCGTAGCGACGTTTGGGATCAAATTGAATGGTCAGGGTTCGCTGATGCCCGCAACCACGCACAGTCCCTAGCAACAGGTGACATCATCCTAATCCTCGATGCCGATGAAAAGATTGTTGATACCACAGGATGGAAAAATGCTCTAAAAGCCTTTGAGGAAGGTTGTGATGGTGTTGCTGTTGTAGTTCACAACATTCTTCCTAAGGAACAGATCCTAGCCGGCGATAGAATTTGGCAGCTCAGAATGTTCGGTAATCGTCCTGAGCTTAAGTGGATTGGAAAGGTCCATAATCAAATTGCTCACGCCCTTCAAGCCAATCCTCTTAATGGTGAAGAATCTAAGTTTTTTCAGGCCAGAATCCTAATTGAGCACAGAGGTTACGATCTTCCTAAGGATATACTGATTGAGAAGTATAAGAATAGGATGAAGGAGCTAGCTGAGGAAGTTGCTGCTGCTACTGATCCTAAGGGTAAAGCCTATTATCAATTTCAGACAGCTAATGCCTTGTTTATGCAGCAGCAGTATGATAGTTCTCTACAGTTTTTCAGAGATTGTGACCTCAAAAATATGACTGATGAGAATATAGCCTCAGCTTCGATCATGGCTATTCACTGTTGTCATATCCTTGGTGTTCCGAAAGAGGCTATGGAATATTCCAAGATGCTATTGGATGTAAACCCTGAGGAAGCTATGAGTTTCCTAATGTTAGGTCTCTGCTATCTAGCTGACGGTCGTTTCCAAGCAGCCTACAACTTTATAGGAAGCGCTATGGCTATGACCCAACTAAAAGATATGGAGTATAAATATCTTTTAGACTCTAACTACATGGCTGCCCCTTGTGGAGAAGCTGCTCTTAATCTGAATCGTCTAGAGGACGCGAAGGCTCTGTTTCAGATGCACCTGGAGAAGTATCCAACTGAGAAGATTGCTCTGTTGGAAGCTTCAATAATTCCTGTGGACCAAGCTCGGGCGCAAGGATACCTTCCGGTAAATGGCCAAAAGGTTCCGGGGGGGATTCCTCAGGCCAGTCCAGAGGAAACAGTTTCAATCCGGGATGTAAGGACATCTGATTTACAAGAGCAGTCTGAACAAAATCCTTCTGATGCTCCCGCCCCCATATCGTATCAGCAATAGGAACAGAATCATCATAGGTTAGATACTCGGCGGAGTGAGGAAGTACAACCGCTGGAACCTTCTGTTCTTGTAAGAGCTTCCCAAACCAGATGTCAGCCATATTACGAGTGGGGAAAATTCCTCTTACCTCCTTAATAATCAAAGTAGATGAATGAAAAGCTGCTGCACCTGATCCAGGGAATATCACGCGCTGGGCGAAGGGGAATACGCCTAGGCAGGGGATGGTTTGCTTCCTCTTATAGTAAGAGTCGATTGGAAGTTGTCCAAAGGTTGAACCATGTAAAGAAAGGACGACCTGCCTGTCTAGGAACTCGATCCACTCGATCATCTTCTCAACGTAATCCAAGGGATAGATTAGATCGTCGTCACAGCTGAAATAATAGAAGTCCTCCCAGCCTGTGTATTGAGCACCAAAGAACTTGCCGGCGTCTCCCACTGAAGTTTCATAGGGGTACATCTCCATGCTGGTTCCTATATCTGTATGCTTAATGATGTCAGGATTCATAGCCCTGTCTGTGTAAACCCAGACCTCATCAGACATATGTATTAGATTTGGAAGAATCTTTTTGTTGAAAAAGGAGTAACGATTAGGGAGTGTTGCTACTCCCACTACTACCTTTGGTTTTCGTTTGGCTTCCATATTGCTCGTGTAATGGGTTATTAGGATTGTACTTAATGACAGTCCCTTTTACTGATGGTTTCATGCTGATAAACTGTTGCCTTACTAAGGCACTAAGTAGACTTTCCATATGTCTGGGGTCGGTGATGAAAGCTCTAAACTGAACAAACAAATCTCTGGCATGAAGCTTCCTTCTCTTAGCTATATACACCATCATGTCGTCAAGTAGCTGAGCATCCTTAGCAGTTCCGAACCCTGAGAAAGTACGAGGCATCTTTACCTCTGTCTCTATTAATAACTTTAGACCCCTCTCCATATGCTTAACATCAATAATCATATCATCTGACTCACTAACAGACATAATCATAGACAGTTTCAGGAACTGAATCTGCCGACGAGACAAATATCCCTGGAACATCATAGGTAAGCTGGGATTAGTTCTCTCCATATCAATATAGAAATCTCTATAATAATCAAAGGCATCTGGGGTTAGTTGAAAGGTTCCACTAAGTTGCTGGATCTCATGTAGGTCGTCAGTTAATTTATCTCCAATCTTTTGTAAAGCTGGAGTCACGAAAGGATCAGGAACACGCTTATAGGCCTTCTCTTCATATATGAAAATAATCCTACTCAGGAAACCCCCTCCTTCAGCTTCATAGGGGACAACGCTTCTTAAAGCTGTTGGTGTAATAGCTCCAAACATATTGAACCATACACCAGTTAGCTCATCCTCTCCCTGTGTCTTCGTTAGCCTACTCCAATTATCCGCGCAGTCATACCAGTCTGTTAAGGCTGAGAACATTTCATAATTCTCTTTTCTACCTAGGAAGACCTTCCATTCAGGACTCCAAACAGTTAGAGAGGAATGAGTTATATGGTGATTGTCTGCTGTAGTTTCTGTTACTGCTACATCCCTGAGGAGACGAATCAAGGCTTCAATAGTAACAGATGAAGGGGCGGTTACTACTCCTAGATTATTCAAAAACCATTCCCCAATTTCCATGGCTGTTCCTTTTCTGTTCCCTGGAGGACCAACTAGGACTGCATATAGATTAGGATAAAGCGTTTTATTAATCCCCCAACGTAGCCAACACTTTCTCTTAAGTACAGCAGCCAGGGCCATAACTGCTGTCCATTTGTGGTATAGCTTCGCCGGCTCGGTATCTTCTACAAACTTCATATAGCGTGTTATCCAATCCTTACCGCTTCTCATGAGTGTCGAGGGAATGAGAATCGTTCAATTATTGAACGAATACTTTTACACTGGTTGAAGTGCTGATTCGTAAGCCCGTTCGAGGGCCTCAGGGGATAGGTCGTCGAACTCGATTCCCTCTAAGAAATTGCTCACATACATGGTGGTATCGGCTGGAATGATGAACTCCCTACCTCTGAAAGATAAGGGTTGTTCAAGGCTCGCTTTAATAAGAAGGAGATAGCGAGACATGACATCAAATCCCATTTCCAAGGGGATCTGAAATACAATGCTATCATGGACTTGGTTAAGGAGTTGAAGTCTAGGAAAGAGGTCGTGTCGGTAGTAGACGTATTTGATTCCGTGTCGGTTGATCTTTTCAGCGACGGTAGATTGAGCGACAAATGCATAGGCAGCCTCTAATGATTGTTCCCAACGGTCTAGGAACTTTCGCTTATATCCAAATAGGTTGCTGACGGTTCTAGTCTTATTAAGAGAGTCTTTAATCCAACGGTGCATTTGACGGACGCCTGGGTAGATCCTATGGTAAGTTGCATGGATATTTTTGGCCTCTTTTTCGGGGATTTCCCACCTAAGAGAAGCGCTTCCTGAACCCAGCCCGTAATTAAGTGCATGATTGGCTTCCTTACCCCAATATCTAAAAGGCTTATCACCATGTCCAATGCCTGGGCAATACTTAGGATCAGCTGGTTTTCCAGTAGCCTCATATTCTCTATAGAGCTCTTTAATTTCATCAGGTTCCAACCCAAATAAATAGGATGCCGTTAGTGAATGAATGTCTATCCCCTGTTCAAACGCCGCTATCATCTTCGGTTCAGGTCCGAGGTAAGCAACAATCCTATTCTCAGCTTGGGCGAGATCCACCTCGAAGCCGAGGTAACCGGGGTCAGGAAGCACATTCTTCTTCATTCTCGGTGGGAGGGTTTGAAGATTGGTTCCTACGCCCTCAATATCTGCACTGGAGGACAAGCGCAGAGTCACTGTACCAATAGGATTGAAACTTCCTCGGAGTCTCTTGTCATCTCCTAACTTAACATCTAGATAGGACGATTTAAGTTTCGCCAGCTCACGGTGCCGTAGCAGTTTAGAAGCGACTTGCGATCCTTTTCTACTAAGTCTCTTAAGTGCCTTTTCATCAGCTGTTGGCTTCCCTGTCTTTCTGTTTTTATAAACTGGGTAGCGTTCTCGATTGTAGAAATAGTCAAGGACCTGCTTCGAAGACTGAGGGTTGAGATCATACCCTGCGATCTGTTTAATTTCAACATCTAGAATTTCTAGTTCAAATCGAATGTCCTCTGATGCTTGTTCAATGCTCTTTAGGTCAATCCTCATACCTAATTCAGTCATATAGATAAGGGGGTTGACAAGCTCACATTGGCTACGGTAGGTTTCATGAAGACCTTGGTCCTTGAGTTCCTTCTCCATTATCTCAAAGGCCTCCATTAACACTACACTATCCTTAGCATTGTAGCGCCAAAACTCCTTGTTATATTGAGCATCGAACTTCTGTTTACCCTCGTCCTTATAGTAAGACATGGTAGTGTACCATGAGGTAACATATGGTAGGGCCTTACGGAAATCAGGGTGGAGGAGACCCTGAGCTATCATTGTATCCTCTATATTAGTGGTTCTGATTCCATACTTACGATAGAGGAAAGTTGAATCGAATGTAGCATTGTGGGCTAGTTTCCTAATGTTAGGATTCTCTAGAAGTTTAGCAATCTCTAACCAAATGCGTGCCTCTCTAGGTAGGTTGAAGTAGTCTCCCTTATACCAATAGAAAGGGATACTAATTGCCTCAGTCTTCTCAAAAGAGAATGAGATACATGAAACCTCTCGATTCTCTCCACTCTTAGCTACCTCAATGTCGAAGGCAACGAGTTCATGTTGCTGACATTTTAAGAGGTACTCTATGGAGTCTTCGTAGGAAGGGGAGAGTATATAGTGTCTATGATCCTCAGGAATCTCCGGGAATTTAGAATGGTAATTTATGCGGCGGAAATCTCTGAGGATGTAGAAACGATTAATATACTGACGGAGAGCACTAGCAGGATGGAGGGTAGGAATAATTTTTACCCCTCCAGAATCAAGAATAGATCCACGCCACTTTGTTATTCCTCTCTCCCCTGTTAGAGCAAATAATCCTATGTTTCCAGTAGGAACTACGACGTTGGGATTAAGGTTACTAAGTTCCTGTTCTAGAGAGGCTAGATAAAACTCACCCTTTGTTGATATTTTAGGAACCTTTTTTGATAGGTCAATGAAATGTTTTATCTCATTGTTAGGAGGTTGCTCCTTTATAACATTAGTAATATAGCACTGATCTTTACGTATTCCAGCCTGGGCCAAGATTTGACTTAATAGCTTTCCACTAGGGCCAACGAAAGGTTCGCCTCGTTGTACCTCAACAGCGCCGGGAGCCTCGCCTAGGATTACTATTTTAGCATCCCTAGGCCCTGTGGCTGGAACGTAGTTGGTGCTCATACTTTCGGAATCATTTCACCTACGATGAGAATTGTTGCGTCTCGTCCAGCTCTAGCCCACTTATGCTGGGCTATGGAAACATTTATTCTAATAGTACAAAGGATTTTCTCTCCCTTTTTAGGAAGACGCTGGTGTACTCCGATGAAGGAGTTGAGGAAGTTCCTTAGGATCTGTCTGTTCAGCTCATCCACACTCTGATGGAATGTCTTATAGTTAGAACAGGCACGGGCGGTCGTTCCAATCTCAAACACTCCCAGGCCTAGCTTGATAGGCTTGCTTGTGATCTGGAAGTTAACGTGCTCATCGAGGTAGAGCTTAGGATTTACCCTAATCCTATCCCATGTCGCCTTATAAGTGTCGAGAGTCTTAAGTTGTGCCATTGTCTTTCCTATAGGTTTTATACTGACCGGGAGCCTCCGCTGTAACCTTAGCAACGTAACTGTCTTTGAAAGTTTTACCTAAGTCAAACCCAATACAGTTATGCTCTAGATTATCAGCGGCGAGGATAAAATTTCCTGAACCAGCGAAACCACTTATCGTGGCTGCAGCTTTTCTATCTCCTATGAATGTCTTGATAATATCTTCGTAGAGCTCAATAGGTTTCTCAGCAATGTGGAAACGCTCATTTTTTCTTGCTGTACGAAAAGTGAATATGTTACCGTGTCCGAGCTTACCAAGACGCGGGGATCCCTTACGAGCGTAGAAGAAGTGCTCGGTTCTTTGACCAAGTCGATATGCAGGTGTTGCTGTATAATTAGAGTCATGTATCCATACCGCAGGCATTGGGCAGACTTTGAAGCCTGCTAGTTCAAGAGCTGTTCTAGTTTCTTTATGCCAGTCCTCAATAGAATACCAACAAAGAAGCCAAGCGTTATCTTTGAGCACACGGAAGGATTCGAGGGCAACCTTTTTGATAATCCTATTGTAGTCAATAGGGGCAACCTGTTGATAATCACTCGCTGTGAGGGCTCCTCTATCGCTAACAGCTTCCTTCAACATGATACCCCAATCGGGATCTAATTCTATCAGGTCAATGGTTCTTTCTGTTACTCGCTTAATCTCTTTGAAGAAGTCTCCAACAATGTATCTCTTTAAGAGGGAAGAGCGGCGTGCGTCCTCAGTCTTCACAATTTTAGACGCCTTCGCTTGGAGTTTCTTCTGCTCCCTCCTAGCCCACTCTGCTCTTAATAGTTTCTGCTCAAACTCACTGATCAATTTCCTAGCCTCAGCTTTAGTCTTCGCATCCTTGATCTCTGGGATGACTTCAGACATTTCACTGATCTTAATATCCATACTAACATTACCCTTAGACTGACCAAGGATCTTAGCAGTGTCAGCTAGGCTGTGACCTGAACCACCTGGGCCTGCACTCTTCTTCCCTTTCTTTTCCTGATAAAGCCTATGGATCTTAGCCTTCAGATTCCCCTCTTCCAATGGGGACATATCCTTCCGTTGTAGATTCTCATGTAGCTCGATGATAGAGATTTCCCAGTCACTTAATACTCGCTGGGTTATCTTAGCAGGGATAGTATCCCACTTATTCATAGACGCCGCTTGATAACGACGCTCTCCCGCTAAGAGGAAGTAAGGAAGTTTAGAGGTGACTCCGTTCGTGAGAAAGGAGGTGTCGATAACTAGGATAGGATTGTGTAAACCGAACTGAGCTAGATCCGCTGCGAGGACTGGAAGATCTCCCATATCCTTCCTCTCTCGGTCACCTAAATCTATTTCATTTAATGGAATATCTTTTAGCTCATAGCTAAAGATGTCAGTCGTCTTCTTGTCCGTCATTAGAGGGCTGGAGTTTGGCAAGGAGAGCTTTAGCTAGCTCGGGTGAGATCCCTGAGAGATCAAGGTCTTTCGGTTGTTTCTTCTTCTTAGCTTTCTTAGCCTTCGAGACTTTAGGTTGTGGGCGACGATTATTCCTAGTGAGATTGAGCCGAGCTGCTAACTCCTCATCGCTCATGTCACTAATCGACTGCTTCAATTCCGCTAGTCTGATTTCCTTTTCCATCATTAGCTATTCCGGCGTCTAAAATTGTTGATACCTTTAACTTACGAGAGATGATAGCTCCGAGGACGAAGGGTCCTTGCGGAGTTTCTAACAACTCTATCAAACCATCAATCAGAACTGAGAAGATTCTCCTGCGGTCTCCGTCAGGAATATGCTCCTTCAATTTCCGATATTGCAACGGCGTAAGTATCTGTGAAAGTTTCTTTGGATGCTTTGCCATCTTGTTCTATCAATGTTAGTAAAAATTCCATTGCCTTCCTTATATATGTTCGGCATATGTAACCGTCAGGGTATGGATTGTTAATAGGAAGACCTAATTCATATAGATGATAAACATGGTCGAACCAGTAGATTGCTGGATGAGGAGGAGGTTCATAGAATCCTAGAAGATCATTTAAGTTCAACTTGCTCATAATCTGTCAAATTAGGTGGCTGAATCTCATGATCCTCATAATAGTCAGGATCCCATATTCTACTTAACTCTTCGGGAGTAAATGAGACGGAGTCTTCCTCGAGGTCATCTATGATGATAGTTTGAGGTCTATACTGATGGATTTTTGTTCCCCTAGGAACCTGTATCATGTGAGAACCAGACTGTTGCATCTCCTTTATGAAGGCATCAGCACTTGCCTTATCTTTCAAGACAAGAAGGACACTTCTCTTCATTGCTCTATTAGTAAATAATGTAAGAGCATCAATTACATGGTCTTTCAAAACTTCACCTCTGTGTAGTCTGTTACATCCGGCGGCTCGATCTCGTCCTCTGTGTAATAATCTGGATCATTCATAGGATCACCCTTATCCCAGAACTTGAAGACAGGATCATCTATCCCACCTGACATATTACTCATCATAGCTCCAAGAGGAGTTTGACCCTGTGGATACAGATTTTTAACCGTCTGTTTCCAGCCCTGTGCTGTCACACCTGAAAATCCTAACTGTGTACCAGCAGAGACTCCTAATGCAGAAGACTGTCCTGAGAATCCTAACTGTGTACCAGCACCAAAGTAGAAAGCCCTTGACATAGCTTGTTTATGCTGACTCACTGCTTGTTGTCTTAGACCACTCAGGATGGCATGACTTTGAGGAGTAACAATGTTTAAGCCAGACTGTACAGCGTATCGAATCGTTCCGAAAGGAGTCTGTTGCTGCTGAATGTTCAGCCCTATCGACGTTCTGAATATCTGTGTAGCATTAGGCACCCCTATCGCCGCAGTGGAGAGAGGAAATATCGGTTGCTGCTTTTTCTTGCGAAAAAGGAGGTTTGCAAATGAGAAAAATTTAGACATGTTGAGGGAAGTCGAAGAAAAATTTCCCCTATGGGAGAGGGTCCAACTGACCCCTTAAAGTGATACTAGATGAGACCTGTACAGGGTATATGTCAGACCCTCTCTGGTCCTCACGGCGTCCAGAGGTCTCATCTAGCGTTAATAGTAGCGGGGGGAGGATTTGAACCCCCGACCTGTTGGTTATGATCCAACCGTGCTGACCACTGCACTACCCCGCCATGTTATCGGCCTAAACCCCCTTACCGACTTGCAGTACCGCGTATCCTACTATCAAAGACCTCCGCAGGTCCGTTAGTACCTATAATGCCCTTACTGCTTTCCCGGTCGAACTCTCGACAGGACTCGAACCTGCACCTATTACTGCTTTCGCTAAGCCTCCGTGGGCGCTTACGCTATAGTTTCAAGACGATATCACGCAGGGAGGGCGTTTTCCAGTTGCGCCACGAGAGTTCCAACTTCCTAGGAAGGTTGCTCTAGGAAATTAGTGTGAGATGATCCATTTCTGGATCTTATTCTGTATCCCATATTCAGGATGCTCTTCCTGAATCAGCGTCGCCCAGACTTCCCTACCAACTAGGTCAACTGGGGTGAACGTTTCAGAAGGTTCAAGTTTGAAAGCCATCTTGAACTCATTGAACCTACTAATTGACTGAGCATACTGCTTGTCATTGGTCTTTTCAGTCTTCCTTGGAAGAAAGAGCATGAAATTCACCAATCCAGCAGTCATTTCCGAAGGAACGTCGAAGAGCAAGGAGATCCCTCTCCACTCATCTCCATTCTTATCGGTCCCTTTCTTACCCTCCGCCTTGATGCACTGTAGCTCGTACTCTCCAGGATCAACGGCTGCTATCTCAATAGCATCTGTCGTGTCCACGTCTACGATAAATGCGGCAGGATCTTCATATTGTTCCATTTTCTCACCTTTGTCTAGGGGTTGAGTAAGTATTTGTTCAATTATTGAACAATTCTATTGAATTTGCGTTTATTTTTATAGGGTTTTTCTGATCTTACTCTATCTAACATGTTGTCAGAACGACTTCCGAGATACAGGTGATCAGGATTTATACAATCTTTCCTATTGCACTTGTGTAATATAAGGGATTCGTTGGGAAAGGATCCGTTGGATAGATAATAGGTGTATCTGTGTAAGTGGCTTCTCTTTATTGTAAAATCTAATCGTTCTCTGGTTATGATAGGATAACCTGAAGAATTTTTCGCGTGAGAAATACAGATCCAGCATTCTCTTTCTAATCTATATTCTATAGGCCTCTCTTTACAATGATGATGAGAACTATATTTTTCAGGGAAAATCATGGCTGAAGAAAGAGTGGTTTATCATCAGTGGGATAACCAACCTTTTTTAGAATATTCTTAATGTCCGGCTCCTCAAATGTATCCAGTTTCCCACCACTTGCTAAGCGGGAACGAGCCATATAACGACCTGCGCCGGCTGTTCTTAATCTATAACTAACTCCCTTAGAAGTGTCCTCCGCTTCTAGGACATAGATTTCGTCGAACAGAGCAGGAATCATAATGGTTCCTTTCCCGGTAGTAGCATAGCGATAAGTCAGACGACCTGAAACTTGATCCTGAGTGGGCTCAAGATGTCCAGTTACAATGACATCACAAGGAAGGCTCAGGATCCTCGTTATCCAGTTTCTGATTTCAGTTTTCTGAGGCATATAATCAACTTTGCCATCAGGTGTCTTACCTGCCATTCCACGCTTTGCGGTTAAGTAGTTGAGGATAGACTCTGCCCATAGCGTTGAACTATCCAGGGCGTAGGTTCCAACATGCTCAAAGAGACCACTTTTAATTTCCTGGTCAAGGATTTTAGTCCAAGACATGAAGGCCCAAGGCTTGAAAGGGTCATCAGGCGCGAAGATTTCAGGAAGAAGTTCTCCTTTCGGGATCATCTCTCGAAGAGTAATCTCTCCACCGGGATCGAAGAAGTGAGCTAGAACAGGTTTCCGGCAGGTTTCTAGGAGTTTAGTTTTGCCTGTTCCGGCTTCGCCGCAGATTAGAGCATTGAATGTTCCTACTCTAGAATTATCAGTGTAGTCTTGCCTAATCTGAGCGAAGGACTTTTGGGCGTCTAGGGACATTAGATTACATCCTCTATATCACTGAGGAGTTGGTTCATTCGAGATACTTGTCTTCCTAACTCGATCAAAAGAGCTTGATAAGAGTCGATAACTTCTCTGTCGGTGGCCTCCTTTGTTGGCTCAGGACCAATGAACCTATCTTTTATGGTTCTGAGCCTATCGTTGTAGCCCTCTATCATTCTGGTTGCATCCTCGAGCCGTTGGTAGCAACTTCCTACTTCTTTTGCATCTACATGTATGGGTTTGTCTAAGGGAAGTTCTGGCATTTCTTTGGGGGTTTTTAGGGTTGAACTACAATATACGGATTCAAACGGTGCCTGTCAAATTGCTGTCAAATCTTTTTTGATAGCAATGGAAACATTAGATCCCTTCTGGACTGCTCCTTTTTCCCTCTCTCTAGGATCCCAGAACTTCTTACAGTAGCCAAATGGCGGTGTATCCATTCTTTGAAGGGGGTTTGCTTTCATTGTGCAGAGTTGAGGATGATTGCAACCGAACTTAGAACAGCTTTCACTATTCCTTGGAAAGGCTACCATGACTCTATCACTGGGGCTAGTCTCATAGAGATGCCTCATGTTCATTTCTAGATAGTTCCACCAATGATTAGCCTCATAAATCCACATTTCCCACATTTCAGGCGTTATGATGATAGGGAAACGAGGAAATTGGCGCTTATTCTTGTTGAAGACAGCGCCGTTTATGACAACTCCCTCTACTTCGCTAGGTTCGAAAAGACATTTCAGGAAATGGTCATAGGCTCCAACTTGGAAGTCATACTGCCACTTTTCCTGCCATGAGTCGCTGAAACGGGTTGTCGTTTTATGCTCAAGGGAGAAGATTTTCCCCGTGTTCTTGCGACGTTTGATAGTATCTAATTTGACATGGAAAATTCTGTCGTCGGAAATAGGAGCCGTTCCAGCTATTTCAACATACATCGTCTCTTTGGGATCATCCTTCCAAATCGCCGCGTACTCTGCTAGGCCTTTCAGTGCAGTTTCAGGATTTTTAGAAACGTGAATCTGAGTTAGGTTTTCTAGAGGAAGTCCTGTATCTTGTTGGAGTTTGAGGATAAAAGCTTCATACGCTTCTTGGACTACCTCGGCAGTTGAACCCTTAGATTGAATAACTTCCTGCCCAGAGTGCCATGCGCTACCAAAGGCGAAGTTTATGTTGAAGCCTTCCATCTGCCAGCCTAGAACATGGGTGTAGAAGAAATCTCGAGGACAGCTCATCAACTTTTTGAGTTTCGAGGCGTCTACTACGCCGAAGGTCTGATGAACTTCTATCCCACTTTTACCAAAAGTTCTTTCGTTTGGGGTTAAAATACTACTCATATTTTTATGTCTTTATAAGTTTCACTCTTATTGATAAGGTAGATAACTTCTGGGGATACTTTGAACTCCTTAGCTATCTCAGTCATTGGTTTATCTCCTCGATCTCTTAGTGCTACTTTAATCTGCCTTACTTCTTCATCTTTTAGGCTAGCATTATTTGATCGTTTTCTAAATCTTCCTTTTCTATAGGCATCTAAAATGTTGTCTGACTGTGTTCCTACAAATAAATGATCAGGATTACAGCAGTCTTTGTTATCACAATGATGGCAGATGTATAATCCCTTAGGAATAGCTCCTTTCCATGCTCTATAGGCTAATCTATGTGCTCTCTGATATCCTCCTCTAGAGGCAGAGCCATAGCCACTTGGATGCTTAGATAGTTTCCAGTTCCAGCATTCTGTTTTAGGGTCAATCTTGACTCTCTGTTGTACATATTGTTTATCGCTTTTAGCCCACGGAAGGCTCATAATCTTCTTCGGTTAGATAATGGTCAAGAGGATAGGCGTCGCCTGAACGCCACATTCTTTTCGTTTCGTAATGGTAGGGGTTATCTGGGAGGCCGAACTCTGCTTTGAGTTCAGCATAGAGATTAGACATAGCATCCTTTAAACCTCCTATTCCTTCATATCTAGAGGAGAACACAAAACAGGGTTCATCATTACCTGCGTCAAATATATTTACATCCCTCTGCCACCCATGATAGATAAACCAGAGAAACCTTTCATCCATCTTAATTAGACCTAGTTTAAGGTAACGCTCCATAGAACGCTTCCATTCTCTCCAGGTCTTATGAACAAAGATATAACCGTCAATACCTTTAACACTCTTAAACTGTCCATGCTTCCAGAATGCTTCAGCGTTGGGAGAGAAGGGACCATTGTTATGCCAGACCTTTATCTCAGGATAGGTCTTCATTATATTATAGGCTACCCAATTCGTATAGGTTCGTGGGAGGCCATATAATTTAAGGTGGATTTTATATTCCTGAAGGGTGAATACTGAAGTTTGTTTCTGCTTCCCCGGCGTTCCCTTAAAGGGAGAGTCTTTGTCAATAAAAACTTCCTCTTTATAACCGAGAGGATGGAGTTTGTCTAGGCTGTAGAACTCCTTAAACTCTGTGTCGTGGATTACGACGATAGGAACTTTCTTTCTGAAGGCATCATTAGCACGTTCGGCCCTAGTTTCCTTCTTACCATCTATGAAGACGAGGTCAGGAACTACAGCAAAAAGGATAGAGGTCCATTTTTTAAGGATAAGCCAGTTTTCATGGGAATCATAAGGGAATTGAGACTTGAGTTTCTCGAACCAATCCTCATCCTCTTCGACTGTCATGATGCTTTCTGCACCAGATTCAATAAAGAGTTTAGTAGAGTACTCTCCTCCCCCATCTTCTACGATGATCTTAGGTTTCTTCTCCTCTAGAATCCTTTCCAGAACGGGAAGGTGGGTGTGGAAGCCTGACGATGTCATGTTTTTCTCCAGAGTAATATACTAAATGCTGTGAATAGGATAATATAGGCCCCTAAAAGTAAGCCAAAAGCGAGGTCAGATACGCAGTTTTCCATTATGACCTCATAACTCTTTTTACAAAGTTCTCAACATTAGCTTTCACTTCCTCAGGACTAGGCTCACGAGGATAGGAACCTACAACATAGCCCTGTTTGAATCCTTCAATAAGACCGTGACGATGGATTCTTTCCACCTCTATTTCTGGCTCGATGGGAGGAGCAGCGGCCATTACCTTATTCCAAGCTTCCTCGTCCCAGGATTCTACTCTAAGGCCACAGGGACTACAAATTCTAATATACTTAGTTCCCTGTTTGTAGGGAAAAGTATGGGTTTGAATTTTAGCCTGTCCGCAGAGTTTACAGGGAAGTAGACCCATCAACCACCTCTTAGGAATTTTTCCCTATCTTCAATTCCCGCTGCTTCTACCATTAGCACGACGTTGGTAATCTTCTTGCTAAGTTCCGATACCAACTTTTTCAGAGCTTCCAGTTCTTTTTCCATTTCCTCAATAGCTATACGATTCCTCCCTGTCTTCTTAAGGAGAATATCCTCCGTTGTATCATCCATGTTACTCTCCATAGCATTTCAGTCTGTGAAAGTCGTCAGCCCAGACCTCTCTAACTAGACGTTTAGCCATTCTACCCTCTGTCCCCTCATAAAACTTTTCCCACTTATAGGGGTTCACTTCTTTCTCAGGCCTGATATTAATTCCGTCAGGATCTAGGCCTATCATTTGCAACAGAGTATAAACTGAGGTGAAATACTTTTCAAATTCAGCGAGACAAACAACACCCTGTTCATTGTCAAAATCCCTAATCCATTCCCATTGACTCTGGAAGAATCTAGGCTTATCATAATAGGGTTTCTTCTGGTGCTTTAGGGTTAGGTTTAGGAAGTTTAGAAATGAAATACCATGCTCTAGAATGCCGTGCTTATTCCCATAGTAATAGAAGGAATAAAGAGAAACGGCGCGAGCGTACGGGTTTCTAATTAATGTGAATGAGAGCATATTGTCCCATTCTGGTCCATACCTTTTTAGTGCATCCCTAACTGTCATTGTGCTAGCAGGGATACGCAAAATTCTAGCTAAACGTTCAGATCCGGTATGATTAATCTGAATAAAATAGTAGGGGTTAGCTGGCACCTTTCTAAGGGGTAAAATAAATAGGGGTTAGGAGAGAAGGTACTGCCGTTCTATGGGACAAGCACCGGGCTCGCCTACTCTCCGCCCCTATTATCATTTCTCGTCCCTAACGAGAATTAACTGGCTTCCGCAGTCGCCATAAGTTGTTCGATGAGTTCTTGCTGCTTCTCGGCTGTCAGACCTACGAAGTTAGCAAGAATAGCCTCTGTCGGATCCTTCCGGACTGCCCTACGTGTCACGTCAGGACGCCAATTCTCCAACTCTGCCACTACGAGGGCAGGGATCTCATCAACAGGAACAGCTTCGTCTCCTTCCAGAGCAAGAAACTTGTTCAGACCGGCGCGGATAGCATTTCCAAGATCCTTCGTGACTCCACGGAGGTAGCGCTGGAATACCGCCTCCTCACTGTAAAGATCACAGGCCTCTGTGAGGTCGGCTCCGGGATTGAATTCAACGCTGGCTTTGAGGGTTTGCTTTTCGCCTTCCTCGTCTTCGTAACCAGTACCAGCTTCAACAAGGGTGATAGCAGATTCCTGCTCCTCGTTCTCGGCTGTGGTTGTCTCAGGTTCCATACGGTATCTCCTGATTTAGGTGAATAGAAACGGTTTGAATTGTGATCTTGAATATACAACCGCCGAACGATTGAGTCAAGGGGAAACAAATTTTATTCTACAATAAGTGACTTCTGTAACTTTTTAATTAGGTCTTCCCGTTGCTCCTTCGACATTTGACTGGCTACATAACGGATTTCCTCTTCAGAAGTTCTAACTTTTGTTGACCGGATAGGCTTCTGTTTAACCTCGCAATGGAAGATCTTTGTAGAGGAAACTAAACCAAAGGCTTCATGAATCTCGAACGTCTCGAAGTTAGGGTATCCCTTCTTACCCTTTAGGAACCTAGATAAAATTGAGTCCGGCGTCGATTCGGACCCAGATTTTATAAATAATCTAATCCTCCCATTGTGTCTATAGCTATCCTCAATAGTAACAAGGGCTGTTCGAAGCCCCTTTGGACGTAATTTTTTCTTCGCTTTGAGGACTACCTCTCTAGACATAGTTTGGGCTACTCTATTCGAGA